>JACPFE010000262.1 GCA_016183145.1 Deltaproteobacteria bacterium
GCCATGGTGCAAATCGTTGCGCTGGGACCCCGCGCGGAGATCTATGAGCGTGCAGCCGCCGAACTCAGCAAGACCCTGAGAAAAGGAAAAACCGATTGACGAATGCGTGAAAGGCCGATTGAAGAAGTCCGTCATGCCCGCGAAGGCGGGCATCCAGGTTAGATTTCCGGATGTCGAAGGAACAAAGACTGGATTCCCGCCCTTCGACTCTGCTCAGGACATGTTTTCACGGGAATGACGAAATTCAATATAGCGGGCTATTCGATGCCAGCGTCTAGCGTAGCCAACCGTAGGAGGAAAATATCATGAATGAAAGCTGTCAGATGCGGTGGCTGGAGTCTTTTTCCGGTAATCTAAAATCCAAAATGGGTTAGGATCGTTGCTCTCGTTATCACATTCGTTTTCGGTGCGGCTATGGCTCAGGCCCAGCAGCCGAAGAAGGTCCATCCGATAGGATTTCTATCAAACCTCTCGCCTTCCTCTGAATCCGTCCGTGCCGAAGGAATTCGGCTGGCGCTGCGCGAGCGTGGCTACATAGAAGGGCAGAACATCGCCAGCGAGTACCGATATGGGGAGGGGAAGATCGATCGGCTCCCTGAGCTTGCGGCCGAGCTGGTGCGTCGCAAGGTTGATGTCATCTTGGTAGAGGGGGAACCAGCGGTCCGCGCGGCCATGAATGCGACCAAGACGATTCCCATCGTTTTGGTGGGCGCTGGGCTCGATCCTGTCGAGGCAGGCCATGTTGAAAGCCTTGCCCGTCCCGGCGGCAACGTCACCGGCATTACAAACCTTAGCAGAGATCTAGGCGGGAAGCGGCTGGAGTTGCTCAAAGAAGCCATTGGCAAAGTTACTCGTGTCGCGGTTCTCTACGATCCGGCCATTCCACCCAGTGTACTCGCGGTGAAAGAGGATTTCCCGGTCTGGGCGCGCGCGCTAAAGTTGACTATTCAACCTTGGGAGGTAAAAGATGCGGACGGTTTCGACAGGGTATTCACCGCGCTAAACAAGAAGCGCCCGGACGGACTCTATATGATCAGCGGGGGCCCGCTAATGCGTGCTAACCAAAAACGTATTGTGGATTTCGCGTTGAAGAGCCGGCTGCCGTCGATGTTTCAACGCCCAGAATTTGTCGAAGCCGGCGGGCTCATGTACTACGGGGTGGACATCGCGGAAAGCTACCGGCAAGTTGCCTGGTACGTGGACAGGATTCTGACAGGGACCAAGCCCGAATTTCTCCCGGTGCAGCAGCCGATGAGGTTCGAGTTTGTGATCAACCTGCAGACGGCAAAAAAGATCGGAGTGACGATCAACACCGATGTGTTAGCGCGGGCGACCAAAATCATTCGGTGAGGCACCTTCTTAACCTCCTCTCCCTCGGGGAGAGGATTGAGAGCCTGCCCCGGACCTGATCCGGGGTGAGGGCGACTTCGATTATCGTGCACTGCGCCTGCCCTCACCCTAGCCCTCTCCCAAAGGGCGATGGGATAAGGATGAAGAAAGGAATTGGGATGCGAGCGGCTAAACGAGGCGATGAAACGATTGGAACTCTCAGAACAGATGGAACAGCATTGAATCTTCACCTTTGAACAGCTAAAGAGCGAAGGAGCGACCGAACCCATGTCTCAAGAAAAGATCGCCTCGCAAGCCTACCTGGAAGTGGCAGCGGCGCATGGCGTCGAGTATGTTTTCGGCCTGCCCGGCACAAGCGGTCAGGAATTTATCGGCACCATCGCCGACCAGGAAAAGATCCGCTTCATCCTGGCGATGCACGAGACCTGCGTCGTTTCCATGGCCGACGGCCACGCCCGCGTCACCGGCCGGCCGCAGCTCGCGCAGGTGAGCACCTTGCCGGGCTCGGCAAATTCGGTGGGCGCGCTCTACGACGCCTACCGCGACCGCTCGCCGGTGATCGTTACGTCTACGAATGTCGACACCCGCATCGATGGGCGCGATTCGCACACCGAGGGGAAAAGTCTTGTCGAGATGACCAAGCAGTTCACCAAGTGGAGCGCCGAGGTTCACCGCGCCGACCGTATCCCCGAATATCTCAATCGCGCTTTCAAGGTCGCTTCCACGCCGCCGACAGGCCCGGTCTACCTCGCCCTGCCGAGCAACCTGCTCGGCGAAACCATCAAGGTCGCTAACCCCGATGCCGAGCGTTCGCGCATCACCCCGCGCATCGCCGGCGATCCGGAAGCGTTGGCGCAAGCGGCCAAGATGCTCGCGCAAGCGAAACGGCCGCTGATCGTCGCCGGCAGCGGTATCGCCAGGGCCGGCGCCACCGAAGAGCTGATCAAGCTCGCCGAAATGATCGCGGCGCCGGTAGTGATGGAGCCGCGCTATTCCTTTCTCGCCTTTCCGACGACTCATCCGCAAAGCTTTCAGATCGCCGAGCGCCAGCCGTCTTTCGACCTTCCGGTGTGGGGCGAGCCGGACGTGATCCTCGCCATCGGCTGCCGCTTGATCCGCGAGTACCGCTACCTCCCGGAGCCCGTGATCAAATTCGAAACCCGCTGCATCCACATTGAAGAGGACCCGTGGGAGATCGGCAAGGTTTTTCCCGTCGATGTCGGCGTCATCGCCGACCCCAGGAGCGCGCTGCGCTCACTCGTGGACATCTATCCGAAAGTTGCTCCGTCATCAGAAGTCAAAACCGAACGTCTGGAATACCTGCGCAAAGCCAAAGCGCAAGCGACCGCCGAGATCGAAAGCCGGGTGACCCAAGGTTGGGATGCCACGCCGATCAGCGCGGCGCGCCTGGCGCGCGCCATGGACGGGCTCATAGAAAAAAACGCGCTGATCATCAACGAAAGCCCGACGAGCAAGGATATTATCATGGCCAATTTCCAGTTCACGCTGGGCAGAGACTATTTCTCCAACTCCTCGGGCGGATTTCTGGGCTGGGGCTTGGGCGCGGCCATCGGCGCGAAGCTCGCATCGCCCAAGCGCCGCGTGGTAGCCTGTCTCGGCGACGGTAGCACGATGTTCGGCCTGCAGGGACTTTGGACCCTGGCGAAATATCGCATCCCTCTGCTCGTCATTGTTTTTAATAATCGCGCCTACATGGCGGTGAAGAACCAGTTCCGCGGCTCCGAGGAAAGAATCAGGATCGCCGCCGAGATGGGGGCGGAGATCACCGGACCCGAAATCAACTTCGCCAGACTGGCCGACACCTTCGGTATTTTCGGCCAGCGAGTCGAATCGCCCGACGCCATTGAACCGACGCTCAAGCGCGCCCTGGAACAAAACGGCCCGGCGCTCGTCGACGTGGTCATCAGTCAAAATACGAGGAAGGATTAACTGCAATCGGATCGGAATGTCTCCCGCAAAGGCGCAAAGGCGCAAAGGTAAGAAAACAAATTTTCCGAACTTAGCGCC
>JACPFE010000071.1 GCA_016183145.1 Deltaproteobacteria bacterium
AAATCTGAGCGCGGCAACCGGAGGATGGGAGTCAACTCGGTTCGCCGCCGCTTTCAGGTGAGGCCAGGAACGGCATGATGAGCGCCTGGTAGCCGCTTTTCTGTAGAATCTCTTGGGCCGTTTGCTGCGCGACCAGAAGTTCCGCGTAAGGGCCGAAGCGCACCCGGTAGGCGGTTTCGCCTGGACTCAATAAAATTTTCTCGACAAAGCCTTCCCAGCCTCGGTCGCTGAATTGTTTCAACAGGGACTCGGCGCGCCCGCGCTCGCGAAAGGCGCCGAGCTGAAGCACGTAGCCGTTCACAGGTTGACCACGAGAATTTTCCCGCGGCGCGCCCATAACCGCGGAAATACCTTCCGGGCGAATGCTCGCCGGTTCTGTTGGGGCGGTCTTGCTATCGGGCTGGGGCGCCGCCTTCAAGCTCTCATAATTGTCAAAGCCATATTCCAGTAATCGTTTCGTATCCCCCCATTGGTCGCGCGCGCCGAGGACTGACACGACCAAAGTCGTGCCGTTGCGGGCCACCGCCCCGACGAAACATTTTTGCGCCGCGTGCGTGTAACCGGTCTTGCCGCCGATGGCACCGTCGAAATTCCACAATAGGCGGTTGTGGTTTCGCACCGAGATGCGCCGCGCGACGGTCCTTTTTTTGACGATCGTATTGGAGCTCACCGAGCTGATCTTGGTTTGCACGATTTCGCGAAAGGTCGGGTTTCTCATCGCGTAGCGAAATAGAACGGCCAAATCCCTGGCGGTGGAAAAGTGGTCCACCGCCGTGAGTCCGTGCGGATTGGCGAAATGGCTATTGGTGGCGCCCAGTTCATGCGCCCTCTTGGTCATCAGTTCAGTGAAGTGTTCGACGGAACCGCCGATGCCTTCGGCCAAAACCATGCTGGCGTCGTTGGCGGAGGAAAGCATGATCGCATAGAGGAGGTCTTCGATGGCCAGGCTCTGCCCGGGACGAAGATACAGTTTCGACGCCGGAACCCGGGTCGCCGTCTTCGATACCGTGAGCGTCTCGGTGAGCTTTCGGCCGCTCTCCAGCGCAAGAATCGCCGTCATGACTTTCGTCGTGCTGGCTGGCGGCAGGCGCAGATCCGCATCTTTCTGATAGAGAATCTTACCCGTGGCCGCGTCCATCAAAACCGCGGCGCGCGCGGTTAAATCCTGGTCAGGGGAAAAAGACCAGGCTACGGAAGCAAACAGCGATCCGAGGGAAAAGACCAGCGCGGAAATAAGCAGATGGGAGCGACGCGAACGCCGCCTGTCAAACCTCCAAGTTGCATTAACCCTGTTGAGTTCGGTGAACATCTAGGCCTACGGGCAAATATTACAACTATTTTATATCATTTTTAGAAATTTGTGAATAGTTCGTATTCAGTACGGGACAATGACCTTACGGTCGCCTGTGTTGGCGCGCGGCAACTTGAAAGATCAGGTCACGGACGATAAAAGTAAAGAGCGCGATGGCTGAACTGGTTTACAAAGATTTGGGGCGGTTGGATTATCTTGCGGCACTGGCGTTGCAAGAAAACCTCGTCGCGCTCAAGCAGCGCGAAGATTCGCCCGACATCCTGCTCTTCGTCGAACATCCGCACGTCTACACTCTCGGCCGGGGCGGCCAAGCGTCGAATGTACTTGCGCCCGAAGATGTGCCGGTTTACCGGACGAGCCGCGGTGGTGATGTGACGTATCACGGCCCCGGCCAACTGGTGGTCTATCCGATCATCGATTTGCGCTCCAAGCTGCGCAAGGACGTGCATCGGTATCTGCGGAATCTGGAGACGAGCGCGATTCGCACTTTGGCGGACTTCGGTCTCGAAGGAACACGCAGGCCGCCATTCACCGGTATCTGGATCGGTGATCGAAAGATCGCCGCCATCGGCGTCGCCGTGCGCCGGTGCATCACTTATCACGGCCTAGCGCTCAATGTGAACACCGATCTGAGTTACTTCAAGCGCATCGTTCCCTGCGGGCTGGCGTGGGCGGATGTAACTTCGATGGCGGAGGAACTGGGCACCGAACTGGATCAACGTGAAGTCCGCGACAGATTTCTCCATCACTTCGCTGAGGTTTTCGACTATGGGGATCTAAGAGAGAGCCCCATCGCCGAGGATGGAGGATGGAGGGTGGAGGATGGCCATCCTCGATCCTCGATCATCAATCCTCGGTACGCGTAAGCGCCATGCCGAGAAGACATCCCGACTGGATCAAAGTCAAAGCCCCCGGAGACGCAAACTATCTTCGTCTCAAGCGTATCCTGCGTGAGAAAAATCTCCACACGGTTTGCGAAGAGGCGCGCTGTCCGAACATCGGCGAGTGCTGGGGCAACAAGACGGCGACGTTCTTAATTTTGGGCGATACCTGCACGCGCGGTTGCCGCTTTTGTTCCATCGACAAGGGCAAACCGCTGGCGCTCGATCCCGAAGAGCCGCGCAACGTCGCGTTGGTCGTCAAAGATCTCGGCTTGGATCATATCGTTGTCACTTCGGTCAACCGCGACGATCTCTCCGACGGCGGGGCTGGCCACTTTGCCAAAACGGTCTTCTGGATCAAGAACCTGAATCCCGGCATTCGCGTCGAATTATTAATCCCGGATTTCGAAGGCAACCTGGCCGCGCTGGAAACCGTCGTCAATTCGGGAATCGAAATTCTCAACCACAACATCGAAACCGTCCCGCGCCTCTACGGCAAAGTCCGGCCGGGTCACACTTACGAGTGCTCGCTGGGTATTCTAAGAGAAGCGAAGAAAATGCGCACTGATATGCTCACCAAGTCGGGCTTCATGGTCGGGGTCGGCGAGACCGGCGATGAAGTGATGACGACCCTGCGTGATCTGCGCGACCATCAGGTCGATATCGTCACCATCGGACAATATCTCCAACCGTCGAATCGTCAGTTGCGCGTCGAGCGTTACCTGAGGCCCGAGGAATTCAAGGAATTCAAGACCGCGGGTGAAAAGCTCGGCTTTCGTCACGTCGAGTCCGGTCCACTGGTGCGCAGCTCTTACCACGCCTGGAGCCACGTCAGTTAAAGTCGAGGATAGAGGATCGATGATGGAGGATAGAATTCTTCCCCTCGATCTTCCTCGGGGCGGTGAGGCTCTCGAACCGCGATCCTCGATCTTCCATCCTCTATCTTCGGACCATAACTCCGCTCTAAGGGCCCTCCGCTCGAGGGAAGAGGATTCGCCCGTTGGGCGAATGGCCCTCCCTCGTGGGACCGGCCTTAGAGCGGAGTTATGGTTCGGAACCCGCCGCTTGACATGGCAGGCGGTTATTAGTTAGCGTGCGCCATCCTATGCCTGGTCGCCCTTTTCTACAGATTCCCGGTCCCACGCTGGTTCCCGATAGGGTTGTGCGCGCCATGTCGCAACCCCTCATCGATCATCGGGGGCCGCAATTCGCCAACCTGCTCAAGGGGGTCTTGGAAGGTCTCAAAAAGGTATTTCAAACCTCGAGAGGTGACATCGTCCTGAACCCAGGCTCCGGTACCGGCGCCTGGGAATCCTGCCTCGTCAATACGCTCTCGCCGGGCGACCGGGTGCTCGGCTGCGTCAATGGCCACTTCAGCGCGCGCTTCTGCGACGTCGCCAGCGCCCACGGGATCGAAGCGGAGAGGATCGAGGTTCCGTACGGAGCTTCGACGCCGGCCGATCGGGTCGAAGAACAACTGCGCGCGGACGTGAACCGCCGGATCAAGGCCGTTCTGGTGCTGCACTGCGAGACTTCCACTGGGGTCGTCACCGACATCGGTGCGATTCGCCGGGCGATGGATCGCGCAGATCATCCCGCGCTACTCCTCATCGATGTCGTCAGCTCCCTGGCATGTACTGATTTTCGTTTTGACGAGTGGCGGGTGGATGTCGCGCTCACCGGTCCGCAGAAAGGGCTCATGCTGCCGCCGGGAATGGCGATTCTGGCAGTCAGCCCCAAGGCGCGGGAGGCGAACCGGTCGGCGAAATGCGGGCGCTATTTTTGGGACTGGGCGCCGGTGTTCGAGCGCAATGCCCGCGGCGAATTTCCCTATACCCCGGCGACCGCGCTGATCTTCGGACTCAAAGAGAGCCTGGCGATGCTGGAAGAAGAAGGGTTGCCCAATGTGTTCGCGCGCCATGCCCGCTTGGCCGAGGCCTGCCGCCGCGCGGTTACGGCGATGGGATTAAGAATCCTCGCGAAAAACATCAAAGAATCTTCGAACACTTTGACCGCGGTCTGCATGCGTGAGGGTTTTGACTCCGACGCCTATCTCGACCACGCTCAGAAAACCCTGGAGCTTCCTCTCGGTCCCGGACTCGGGGACGTCAAAGGAAAAATTTTTCGCATCGGCCATCTGGGGAGCTTGAACGAGCTCGAGCTGCTCGGCGCGCTCGCCGGCGTGGAGATGACGCTGACGAGTTTCGGAGTCGCAGTGCCCCTGGGCGCCGGCTTGGCGGCGGCTGAGACTTATCTTTTGCAGACGGCGCGGGGCGGGCCGGGGAAAGGTTTATGATTCTGCTGAAAAACCTTCCGTTCATCCTTCGAGAGCCTCAGGACGAACGGAGGAGCGTGTGAAATCATTGGAGATTTTCCGTTCATGCTGAGCCGCGTCGAAGCATTCATAGGGTCTTTCAGCAGAATCAGTTTATGAGAATCGACCCCGATAAGTGCGTCGGCTGCGGTAATTGCCTGCCGGTCTGCCCGATGGGGGCGATCTACGTCGATCCGGCAAGCAACCGCGCGCGGGTCAACGGGGATGAATGCGTGGAGTGTTTTACCTGCTACCGCGGCATGTCGAAGGAGCATTTGAATCCGACGCTGGTGCGGGCGATCCGAAAAACGGCGAAATTTTTTCGCTTTCGCTTCGACCCGGAGCCTGACATCTGCCCGACGGATGCCATCGTGCCGGAAGAATTGACCTGGCCGCGGATAGTGCGGCGCGCCTTTTCCGATCCGCAGGTGCCGCACGAGTCGACAGGGATTCACGGACGAGGAACGGCGGAGGTCAAGACCAACGATGTCACCAATCGAGTAAGGGAAGGCGAAGCGGGCTTCGTCGTGGAGTTTGGCCGCCCCGGAATCGGCGCGCGCTTTCGCGACATCGAGCGCGTCACCAAAGCCTTGGCCGAGCTGGGCGTCGCGTTCGAAAGCAACAATCCGGTCACTTCCCTCATGACCGACGCATCGCACGGAATCATCCGCGCGGATATCCTCGATGAAAAAATTCTGTCAGCGATCGTGGAGATCAAGACCAAGCTCGAAGAGGTGCCGGCGGTCTTGAGGAAAATCCGGGAGCTTTCCCGCGAAGTGGGGACGGTGATCAGCATCGGCGTCTCGACCCGCTGCGATGGCGTCGGCGAGGAGCCGCTGCGGGAGATTCTGGAGCGAGAGGGTTATCGCGCGTATCGGGGAAAGACCAACCTGGGATTGGGAAGGGTTACGACCGTGCATGACTAACGAGATATCGAACGATTCTTTCTCCTCGCCCACCTTTGGAGGGAGAGGATGAAGGTGAGGGTGGTACGTTCGGATTAGCCCTCACCCTCCCCTCTCCCGCATCCTCCAGAGGCGGATCAGCCTCAGGCTGAAGCGGGAGAGGGAAACGGATATGGTTCAGTGCTGACATGACCAACACGCTGCACCGCTATAGCGAGCACTACGCCTTTGAAAGGCTGCCCAACCCGCAGCCGGTCAATGACGATTTCATCGTCTTCGCCATGGCAAGCCGCGGGGTCAACGATGACGATCTGATCACGAAGTACCGCGCGTTCTTGCGCCTGGCGCTGAAGCACAATCCGGTGAACATCGGCGACGCTACCAAGGGCGGCGTCCTCCGGCCACACCGGGATTTGAACCCGACGGCCCATTGGAAGCGCGACCAGCTTCCCAACCCTGAAGAAGTCATCGCCGGCATCGAGGGCCATACGACGGTGGCGGCGGTCTTCGAGAATTACGAGGATATGAAAGCGTTCGTCGATGAGGTCCGGGCCGCAAATCTCGGAGTGTCGGTGAACATCAGCGCGCCGATGGATGCGGCGGCGCGTTGCTGCCGCGAGACCGGCATCGCCCGCCACAGCGTCGAGTATTCCCTGGGCTTTTGCGGGCGCGTGGACAAATTGCCCGACGCCACCGTGCTCGAGCTCTCGACCATGTGCGGCCACGGCATGCTTTCGGCAAATTTTGTCAAGAAGATGATCGAATGGGTCAAGGAGAACCGCCGCAGCCCGGCGGAGGTCACGCGCACGATGGCGCGGTTCTGCATCTGTGGCGTGTTCAACGTCGCCAGGGCTGAGCGGATTCTCGACGAGGCGCGTACGAAAAATCGGTAATAGGGACTGAACGGAAACTCTAGGGCGCCGCTGAAAGCGGCAACAGAAGAAACGTTTCATCATGGTTATATTCCTTCTCGCCCTATTGGCGCACTCGTCGCAATCCTTGCGGGCGCAGCCGACCACCATCCGGCTCGGCCATGTAGGATTCCCTGGTCCAAACTCGATCTTTGCCCTCATGGCTGACGAGTACGCCAGGAGAGTCAACTCGGACTTAAAAGGAAGGGTGGAGATCAAGGTTTTCCACTCGAGCCAGCTCGGCACCGACGAGCAGATGATGCGGGGGATCAAGATCGGTGCCCCGGAGATGGTCGCTCCTTCAACGGTCATGAGCACCGTGGATGCCAAATTCGGCGTGTTTGACATGCCGTACGCCATTGTCAGCCGAGCCCACATGAAGAAAGTGGCGGAGAGCAGACAGGTCCAAGACCAACTCTTCGGCGGCCTGCCGGCAAAAGGAGTCAGAGTCCTGGGGGTGTGGGAGAACGGATTCCGCCACATCACGAACAATGTTCGGCCCATCGTAAGGCCCGATGATCTGAAGGGAATCAAGCTCCGGGTGCCGGGCGGAGTGTGGCGAGTCAAAATGTTCAAGGCCTACGGAGCCAATCCAACTCCAATGCCCTTCGCCGAGGTCTATTCGGCGCTTCAGTCCGGAGTCATGGACGGACAGGAAAATCCCTTTCCCCAGATCGCCTCCGCCAAGTTTCAGGAGGTGCAAAAATTCCTTTCGCTGAGCGGCCATGTCTACACCCCTGCGTACCTCGTGGTGGGCGAGGATTTTTGGAAAAAACTGCCCAGCGATATCCAGGCCACACTTTCCAAGATCGGCTGGGAGATAGGTAACTTTGCTCGATCACAGGGCGAGCGTCTAGACAAAGAGCTGATGGGCAAGCTCGCGCCGCCCATGAAGTCCAACGAAGTAGACAAGGATGCCTTCATCAAGGCCTCGGCCGCCATCTATGAAGAGTTTGGTAAGGAGGTCGCGGGCGGAAGCGATCTCATCAAGCTGATACAATCGCTGCGCTAGGGCGCCTGATGCCGAGTCGCGTGC
>JACPFE010000072.1 GCA_016183145.1 Deltaproteobacteria bacterium
CGTGCGGCCGCGGTACTCCCGCGGCGAATAGGCTTGAATCACGGTTTGCACGAGGGCATGGGAGCTAACGTGGCACAGGCCGATGAACGCCATTGTCGCCATCGATAGGGAAAACCAGGGCGACGCCGAGAACACCACCACGAGCATGCCGTAGAGCGCGACGCCGCCGAGCATGAGGATGCCTCGCGGCATGCGGTCGCCGACCGAGGCGATGAGCAGGGAGCTGCACAGCGCGCCGATTCCCATCGCCGTGAGCAGCAGCCCTTGCCCCTGTGCGCCGACGTTGAGCAAATCGCGCGCGAATATCGGTAAAAGGGTGCTGAAAGGAATCATGAACAACGACGCGAAAACAACGACGAGCAAGCCCGAGCGCACCTCCAATTTGCGCCAACTGAACTTCCAGCCTTCGACGATGCTCTGGCCGAAGGACTCCTGCGCGAGCGCATGGCCGCCGGCGCCGGCGAAAGGCTGGCGCTTCGAGCTGAGCCGCACGGTCCACACCGTGGCGAGAAAGAAAAACGCTGCTTGCACGGCATAGGAAACGCCGGTGCCGCTAAGCGAGATCAGCAGCCCGGACAACGCCGGCCCGGTGCTCCGCGCCATGTTGAAGACCACGGCGTTGAGACCGATGGCATTGGTGAGATTTTCCGCCGGCACGAGGTCGGAAATCATCGCCGCGCGGGACGGTTGCAAAAAGACTTGCACGCACGCCATCAAGAACGCGGTGACGTAGACATGCCAGGGTTTAATCAGATGGGCAAAGATCAGCGCCGCGGTTACGGCGTAGAGCAAGCCGTTGAGAATTTGTGACAGCACGACCTGGGTCTTGCGCGAGTACCGGTCGGCGGCGCTGCCGGCGATCGGTGACAATAGGAGGAACGGAATCGCCTGGATGCCGCGCACCAGACCCAACTGGAGCGCTGAGTCGGTGAGCTCGTAGATCAGCCAGCCGCGCGTGACCTGGTCCATCCAGGTGCCCATGGACGCGAATATCTGGCCGTACCACAGCAAGCGGTAATCGCGGTGGCGTAGAGCTTCGAAGGCACGGAGGCGGAACAAGAATTCGAGCGGATGTTTAGCGGGCGGTGATCTCAGAGCAAACTCCACTACTGGCCGAAGGGACGAGATCTCTCGATGTCCTAGAGCCAGGAGGTGATGATTGGATATAGCACGCGCCGATGAAGGGCGTCTACCGGCGCAGGAGTCTATCAGCTTGCTGAAAAACTCGGTTGCAGCTGCTCAAAAAGATCTCAGAGGCGAGGCGCGAAAGTTCGCTAAGGGCTAAGGGCATGGCGCAAAGCGTTCTCCTTTGCTCTTTGCTCCTTGCGCTTTGCAAGCGGGTACGCTGGAGCGAGGCGATTGAGCGCAACGAAGCATATGAGTTTTTTTCAGCAGCCTGCTAGTGGATTTTGCTTGCCTTGGGCATCAGGACAAAGATCGCCACCATCAGAATCGTGCCGGTGAGGCTCATGGACGCCGCGGCCCAACGGGCGCCGACGAGCGAGGCCAAGCCGCCGACGAGCATCGCGCCGATCACCAAGATGACCTGGGTCATGTGGAAGATCGCCATCGTGCGGCCGCGAAACTCCGGCGGCGAATAGGATTGAATCACGGTTTGGATCAACGCGTGCGACGTCACATGACAGAGACCGATGATGAACATCACGATGATCGAAAGCGAAAACCAGGACGAAGCCGAAAGAATGACGACGAGCACCCCGTACAAGGCGACGCCGCCGATCATGACGATTCCGCGCGGCATCCGGTCGCCGAGGAAAGCGACCAGAACCGAGCTGAACAGCGCCCCGACGCCCATCGAGGTCAGCAATAGCCCCTGCCCCTTGGCGCCGACTTGGAAAATGTCGCGCGCGAACACCGGCAGGAGCGTGGTGAATGGGATGAGCAGCAACATCGCAATCGACACCACCAAAAGGCTGATGCGGACTTCGTCGCTGCGCCAACTGAATTTCCAACCCTCGATGATGTTCTGGCCGAAGGACTCGCCGCGATGAGCGCGGCCATCGGGCCCGGCCGAGGGACGCCGCTCGGGGCGCAGCATGATCGTCCAGATCGTCGCCAACAGGTAAAAGACTGCCTGCACCGAATAGGAGCCGCCGGTGCCGAACGCGGTGATAAGCAAACCGGCGAGCGCCGGGCCGGCGCTGCGCGCCAGGTTGAAGACGACCGCGTTGAGACCGAAGGCGTTGGTCAGACACTCCAGCGGCACGGTGTCGGAAACCATCGCCGCGCGCGACGGATGCTGGAACGATTGCACGGTGGCGAGACCGAGAGAAGTCAGATAGACATGCCAAGGCTGGATGTTGCCTGTGATGATCATCACGGCGACCCAAGCGTATAGCAGACCGTCGATAATCTGGGCGATGAGAATCTGCGTCTTGCGCGAATAAAGATCGGCGGCGCTGCCGGCAATCGGTGACAGCAGGAGCATCGGGACCGCCTGCACGCCGCGCACCAGGCCGAGTTGAAACGATGAGTTAGTCAACTCGTAAATCAGCCAGCCGCGCGCGATGGAATCCATCCAGGTCGCCATCGAGCTAAAGACATGCCCGTACCAGAGCAGACGAAAATCTCGATGGCCCAGAGCTTCGAGGGCGCGCAAGCGGAGCAACGCTTCGAGGGGACGCCAATAAGGTTTGGGCGCCGATTGTTCCGCGGTTTCGCCGGTTGGCGCTGCGGTCTCATCTTTGCGGCTCGCCGGTGCGCTCAGAGGTGACTCCGATGCTGGCCGAAGGGAACGAGCTTTCTCGCGGACCTAAAGCCAAGAGGTGAGGTTATTGGGGAATCTACCACGCGGGTCGTCGCTACGTCTAGCAGCGATGACGATCGGCGGGTTACTAGTGCGTTCGCGCCGGTGCAACGCGATAAACTCGGGCTGCGGTGTCGTGAAACAGCGCGCGCCGTTCGTCGCCAGAGTAGCGTTGGGCGATGCGCTTGAACGCGTTCCAAACCGCGACGTAGGAGTTGGCTCTCTTTTCGACCGGAAAATTGCTTTCGAACAGGCAGCGGTGAGGACCGAATTTCTCGATGCAGAATTCGAAATAGGGTGAAAGCAGCCCCGCGAGCTCGCTCGAAGTTGGACGAAGCGTCCGCTGATGCCAACCGAATCCGGAACGCTCGGAGCCAAGGCCGCCCAATTTCACCACGACGTTCGGGTGTTCGGCTAACGCTGCAATCCCTTTGCTCCATGCCTGAAACACATCGTCGCGCTTGCCCGCGTAGGGTCCGACGCCCAACGGCCCGCCTACGTGATTGAGGATGATCGTGACCTCCGGAAAGGCGCGCGCTAACTCCGCCAATTCCAAGATCTGCGGATGATAGAGCCAAGCATCGAAGCTCAAGCCGAAACGCTCAAGACGGGAAATTCCGCGGCGGAACGCGGCGTCGGCCAATAAGCCCGCAGGCGCGTCGCTTCGAATGGCGTCGTTGGCATCCCAGGTGATTGAGTGGCGAATGCCGCGAAAG
>JACPFE010000263.1 GCA_016183145.1 Deltaproteobacteria bacterium
GATCGGGAAGCTCAACCGCGCCGGGTTTTGGCGCCGAGTTTTGCTTGTTCGACGGTGTAGCACCGCCGGAGCTATTAGGGGATTCTATGCTTGACAGTTCCTTTTGAGGCATGGCCAATGGAACTCTTGGATTCGATCAATACTCGCCCATCACTCCGCTAACGGCCGCTGATAGGAGCCGGTGTTAGCCGGTGTTTGACTTGCATACTTGGCCTAACTCTCACGGAATTCCGGTTGGGTGCGTGGCCTTCGTATTGACTTATTTTTATCGCCGATTCGATCACACTTGCAACCGCGGGCCGAAAACGGATCGCAAGACCGTTCAAAGAGTTCGAAACATTCAAATGTTTCAGGCCGTTCGAGTCGGTTGCTGCTGACGCAAAAACGAGGTTGCCGTTCTGGTTGCGATTCTACCCGGCTTCACGGCTCGGGTCCGGCATAGGCTCCCGCTGTGCGCGGAAACATCGCCTTGATGATCTTGAAACGGGAAATGTCGGCGGTCGCGTCCATGTGCAGGAAGATCGCGGCGTCGCGGAAGAGCTTCTCAATGCCGAAGTCGAGCATCACGCCGTTGCCGCCGTGGAGCTCCATGGCGTGCTTGCAAACCTCGAAGATCTCCTCGGAGGCGAACACCTTGACCATATTGCAAAGCGCGTCGGCGTCCGCGGCGCCCTCATCGACCGCGCGCGCGGCAGGCGCTGGTCCGGCTCCATCAACCACTCGCGCTGCCAGTTGGCGCGGATAAAGGGGATGACGTTGTCGTTCACAAAAGCGCGGCAGCTCTGGCGCATCAGCCGCTGCTCTTCAGACAGCCGGCGATCAATCATGTCCGTCATGGGTTTCTCCTCCGGTCAAAGTTCGGGGACTGAGGCACGAAAACGATAGCGCCCACATCCGCACTGTTGCTCGCTGCTCATGTATCACGTTTTCGGAATTCCGAAAACATGGAACTGGTGGCGCTTGTGCCAAGCTCGCCGCGCTATCTTTTTCGCTTGCTTCCCTTGCCGATTCCGACCCTTCGACTCGAGCCCGGCCTTGGCCGGAGCTCTCGCTCAGGATTTCGCCCCACGGGCGTAGGAAGGTGCCACGGGCTTGCCGGTGGGGCTCCACTTACGATACCGTCCATTCGTGAGCTGAATAACAATCCGAGGAGGTCGTCATGGAGCCGATCCCGTCTGATGTGCTTACCGTTGCCAATGAGAAGAGCCGCAAACTTCGAGAGTTGGTCCGTGCGCCGGAGATTCTCATCATGCCCGGCGCCTACGATGTGCTGAGCGCGCTGTTGTTCCAGCAGCTCGGCTTCGAAGCGATTCAAGGCACCAGCGGCGGCATCGCCGCCGCGTTGGGCTATCCCGACGGCGAGGTCGTAAGCCGCGAGCTGTTTCTCGAAGTTACGGGAAGCTTCGCCGCGGCGGTCTCGGTTCCGGTGAACGCTGACGGCGAGCGCGGCTACGGCGATGAGGGGGGCGTAAGAGAGACCGTTCGGGAACTTGTGGCTCGCGGCGTCGCCGGCATGAATCTCGAAGACGGCGCCGCCGGCAAGCCCGGCGCGCGCGGCTTGGTGCCGCTCGCCGATCATTTGCGCAAAATCGCCGCCGTCATGGAAACCAAGCGCGAACTCGGCAGCGACTTTTTTCTCAATGCGAGAGTCGATGCATTTCACGTCATGACCGGCGACCCGAAGAAAATTCTCGAGGAAGCGATCCGCCGCGGCAACGCCTATGCGGAAGCCGGCGGGGACTGCATTTTTTATTTGAATCTCCACGCGGCCGAAACCATCGGCACTGTAGTGAAGGAAGTCAAAGCGCCGGTCAGCATTCTCGCCGGACCGCAGTCGCCGAGCGTGAGCGAGTTGCAGGATTTAGGGGTGGCGCGGGTGAGCTACGGTTCCGGGTTTCTCAAGGCAGCGATCGGGGCGACGAAGCGGCTGGCGCAGGAAATCCTGGAAAAAGGGACGGTCGCGGCGATGAAAGAGGGAATGCAGACGCCGGAGATCAACATGCTGGTGGCGAAAAACAAGTAGCCCTTTGAGTTCCTCTCTCCCTGATTTCCGCGGTCCAGTTTGCCGCGAATGTATTGAGAGCAATCCTCAGAGTCCGATTTCTCTAAGCCCATCCTGCCAAGGAAGAACCTCCACGCGCCCCATTTTTCGCCGTTCGGCTCCCAAGTAGAACACCATCGAGCGGTGGGGTTTTCCGTAGTATTCAGCGAAGCTATCGAGACCTCGAAGATCGCTCCTGCCGACGTTGCGGGAGGCCTTTGATTCGATGGCTAGCGTCTCTCCGTTGCTCGTGACGATAAAATCGACCTCGGCACCGTGCTCGGTCCGATAAGAAGAAAGGTTGATTTGTTTGTCGAGTGCCAAGGCGCTGTGAGCGATTTGAGTGAAGATCAGGTGCTTGAAGAGATTGCCGATGCGGTCGGGAGAGACTTTGAAATTTCCCAAAAGGCCGTTCAGCACGCCAGGGTCAAAAAAGTAATATCTGGGGTGTTGCACCAGGCGTCGGCGCGCGCTTTTCGCGAACGGCGCGAGCCGCTGGACGATTAAACAGTCTTCGAGAACTTCGAAGTAGCGTACGGCGGACTGGCGCGCAATCTGGGCATCGGCTGCAAGCTTTGCGAGATCTAAAAACCGTCCGGCATATTCGGCACACACGGACAAAAACCGCGCGAAGCCTTCCAGGTTGCGCGTGAGAGCCTCGGCCTGCACCTCTTCTTTAAGGTACGTGGCGGCATAAGAGGAGAGCGTTTTTTCTTTTACGTAGCGGTCGGTTTCGACCAGGATCCCGGGAAGCGTTCCGTGGGAAAGTGCCTGGGTCGTATCGAGCTTGTAATCCATCTCGCAGCTTACAATAGGACCCAACTGATAGGTAAAGATTCGGCCAGGCAGCAAATTCGCCCTGCCACGGCGGAGTTTTCTTGCGCTCGAACCCGTGAGAAAGAAGCGGTAACGAGAAGGAGAGGCGTCGAGCAGCGCTTGCACCGTATTGAGCAGGCTAGGCAGCCGCTGGACCTCGTCAACAAAAACGGTCTGCCTCTGAGCAAGCGGCAGCGCGCCCAGCCGTTCCTCAAGTTCTCTTGGGTTACGAGCAAATTCCAGGTAGGTGGCCTCGTGAGCAAGGTTAATGGTAAGATCGGGCTTGAGCGAGGACACCAATGTCGATTTTCCAGTTTGGCGTGGCCCCAGGAGAAGAAAGCTCCTTTTCGCGTTTGCCAGAACCGGGCCAAGAGATCTTTTTATCATGCGGTTAAAATACCGCGTAATTTAACCGCATGTCAACAAATGCGTCGGTTGGTGCCCCGGATCACCACGGCGCGAGCGGAGGATCCGGCCGAGTTTTTTTTGATGCCGTTGAGAATATCCTCAGCGGAAATTCGCTTGTTAATGAGGCAGGTGTTAGGCCACGCTCTCTCGAGTCGAACGCTTCAGCGCCTGGCCCAGGAAATCCTGGAGAAGGGGACGGTCGCGGCGATGAAAGAGGGAATGCAGACGCCGGAGATCAACACGTTGGTGGCTCAGAAGAAGAGGTTTTGATCCCGTGAACGACCGAGCGACAGTCCTGACGATTCATATCGCCCCGACGGCCGCGGCGCCGATGCAGTCTGTGAAAACAGTAAAGGTGGTCGCGGGACAAGGGCTTGAGGGCGACCGTTACGCCAATAAACTCGGAACCTACTCAAACACGCCTGGCTCGGGCCGCGACGTTACGTTGATAGAATTTGAAACGATCGAAGCGCTGGAACGGGACTACCAAATCAAGATCGATCCTGGCCAGACCCGCCGCAACATTGTCACCCGCGGCTTAGCGCTCAATCACCTGGTCGGTGAAGAATTTAAAATCGGCGAAGTGGTCGTGCGCGGCGCGCGGTTGTGCGAGCCCTGCTCCCATCTGGAGCAATTGACCGCCAAAGGTGTCATGCGGTCTCTGGTTCACCGCGGCGGTTTGAGGGTGGAGGTGCTCGCCGGCGGGGTCATTCAGGCCGGCGAGATCATCACTCTTGCGCCGCCCCAGCGTCGCTGATCCCTTGCCGTCCTTCGCCTTGCCTAACCGGATCTCTAACGCCATTGACGGCGCCAGCAATCCTGCCCGCGCACGAATTATCGGGATTGAACTTGCAGATTGTTGACTACGTCGCGCACCCCGCCAACGCTCCGGGCCACCTCGCCCGCCCGCTCGCGAGTCGCGGCGCTTTCTACGACTCCGGTCAAATGAACCACCCCTCTCACGGTGTCAACCCCGACTCTGGCGAGGCTGCTGGCTTTTTCCAAGGCAAGCTTGCCTTTGACGGTGGTCGTGATCGTCGTGTCATCGATATTCTGCCCGAGGGTTTCCCCCGTGATAGCGGTGCAGCCTGACAGATTCAGCGCGAGCAGCGCAACCGCGAGAAAGCTGTAGAGCCTCCTAGCCATGATGACCTCCATTGTCGAATCAAATTACCCTTCCTCTCTATCACAGTCAGTGGGGCTGATTGCAACCGCGATTTTTCGCCGGCCTGCGCCCGGAGTAGAAAACATCGACGGTTGGTTTGCAACGGAGAATTTCTCCGCTATATGAATGGCAGGCATGGAGTCGTCTCATGTCTCTATTTGCCCTCACCCTCATCCTCGCCGCCGCGTTTATCCACGCGACTTGGAATTTGCTCAATAAAAAGGCCAGCGGGCATGCGACCTTCACCTGGTTGGTTGCCGTCCTGTCGGCGGTCTTTTATTCGCCGGTTGCGGTGGCATTGATTGTCTTCTGGCAGATGCCGATCGATCTTGGCGCGCTCGGCCTGATGGCCGGGAGCGCGATGCTGCACACCGCTTACTTTGTCCTTTTGAATGAAGGCTACCGCGCCGGCGATCTGTCGCTCGTCTATCCGCTGGCGCGCGGTACCGGGCCGTTGCTTTCGAGCATGGCAGCGATTCTATTTCTCGGCGAGCGGCCGTCGGCCCTGGCCATTGCGGGCGGTCTTCTGGTGGTGCTTGGCGTCGCGACCCTGACCATGGGCCCGCAGATGCTGCGCGCCGCCGGCGCGCGCAAGGCGGTGGTTTTCGCCCTGGTGACCGGGACTTTCATTGCGGCGTACACTTTGTGGGACAAGCAGGCGGTGGGCAAATTCGCCGTGACGCCGCTGCTGTTGGATTGGGGCCAGAACTTGGGACGATCGCTGTTGCTGACTCCCTTCGCCCTGCGCCACTGGCAGAGCGCACGCAACGAATGGCGCACGCACCGCTTCGAGGCCATCGGCGTCGCCCTGCTCGTGCCGCTTTCTTATATTCTTGTGCTGACCGCGATGCAGTTTACGCCGGTGAGCTACGTCGCGCCGGCGCGGGAGATCAGCATTCTGATCGGCACGGTAATGGGCACTCACTTTCTTTCGGAGGGAGACGTTCGGCGCCGTTTGATCGCCGCCGGCGCGATGGTGTTGGGTGTGGTCGGGTTGGCGGTAGGTTAGAGTTCAAAGTTCAAGGTTCAATGTTCAAGGGTTCGACCGGCAACAAAACCATGAAAGACGATTCATTTAAGGACTTCGTGTTGGATCAGCTTCAGGAGCTCGATGATGTCGAAGCGCGGCGGATGTTCGGGGGATTCGGGCTTTATCAAGATGAAACTTTTTTCGGCATCATCCACAAAGGCCGCCTCTACTTCAAGATCGATGAAACTACGGTTGGAGAATATCGCAAGAGAAAGATGAAACCGTTTCGCCCCAATGCGAGGCAAACGCTCAAGAGCTATTACCAAGTGCCGGTGGATATCATTGACGATAGAGATCAACTTGCTGAATGGGCTCAGTCCGCTCTTCGTTGCCAGAGCACAAAGGGGTAATGTATCCCCCGCTGGTTGTAGGAACCGTCACATTGAGCTGAAGGATCATGAACTCCTTCCCCCTTCGACGGGGGAAGGCCGGGATAGGGGTGCGAGAGCGGCCGTCGATCACCCCCACCTTTGTCCCTTCGACTTCGCTCAGGACAGGCCTCGCCCGTCGGGGAGGGAGGATATAATAACTCTTGATAAGAGCGACGGTCTTGCGTGTTCGCAATTCGCGGCGGTTCAGTCACCGACAGATGCGCGGTCAGCGGATTATTTCGGCGGGATGCTGTAAAGACTCGCGGTGGGATTAAAATAATGATCCAGCGCGAGCCAGAGACTCCGCGAGTGGTGGAAGAAGAGCAGCGGAAAGATGATTGCGAAGGGGACCCAGAGCGCGAGTTGCTGGTTGATCGTCATGCCGGTGAAAGCGTCGAGGAGAAAGAAGCCGGGCACGGCGATCGCCACGGTGGCCGCGTAATTGATGTAGATCGCGCCGACGAAGTAGCCCTGCTCCCGTTCGAACTGCAGGTCACACTGGCGACAGTTGGAATGCATTCGAAAAGGTTTTGCGTACAGCGGCCCGACGCCGCAGCGCGGGCAGCGCAGGCGCAGGGCGCTTCTGACCATTGAAAAGATGCGTCTGGTCACGCTGGTGTGCTGTCTCCTAAGTTCGAAATTTATTAATGTCATTCCGGCC
>JACPFE010000264.1 GCA_016183145.1 Deltaproteobacteria bacterium
CAAATTGCTCCCAGGGGCGAACTGGTCGTAGGAGCCAAGCGCGCGCGCATAGGTTTCTTGAACCAAATCCTCGGCTTCGTGCGGTTCCTTCACTAGGTGGACGGCGACTCGATAGAGATGATCGAGATAGCCCATGGCTTCCCGAGAAAAAGCGTCCCTCGTCAGCGCCCTGGTCATTCTCTCCTCCGCCACATGGCCATTGTATACGGAGAGAATGGCAAGATTTCAATTAGCGACTCGTTAGTAAAACAGATTTCCCTTGCATAGAGTTCCCGAAGATTCAGGGTGTAGTTAGAGGTCAATTCAGGGGGATCAACTCATTGAAGATGACATAGTAGCTATTACCGGAGTCTTTTAAAGCCTTTTCTATAAGGTTTCTCCCCTCCGGGCTTAAGTTTTCACCTTGCAGATAGGCAGGATAGAAATAAACATGATAAAAGTGGTCAGGGTGTACCTCGACCCAGGCTCGAATCTTTCTCGCACGGGCAGTTGGGGGCCACTTGAAGACGGCTTGGAACTTTTCTCCTGGTGAAATCCGCGTATCGAAATACTCTTTCCACTCGCCTGCTTCGAAACGAGCATCCCAACCAATGATGCGTTCTTGCTGCGTGCCGGGTAATATCTGATCCCTGTCATCAAGCAAAGCTGCACGGACGAAGACTTTTGGTGTGATATACGTCGGAAACCTATGTCCCACGGCGGCATTGACCACATCAACCGTCGCGTCTAAAGAACCTGGCGCTCCTGCGGCGGCGTTGTTTTTTAGTTGTGATTCGACGCGAACCGCGCCTTTCACCCATTCCCGGTCATGGATTCCTTTCCAGAGATGGCGGCGGTTGCTCATGTGGCAATCCTGGCAGGCCGCGCCGTCCTTCGCCCATGTGCTAGTTTGCCATTCTCGGTAGGTATCCTGTAATGGCTTCCCGTTGACCAGGACGCTGTTCTCCGGGTCGAACTGGTGGCAATCCCGGCAGAACTCCGCCCGTTCGAAGTGGGAGGTTCTCTGGACCCCGCCATGATTGGGGGTGCCGGGCGGGTATGGTGCCCCCGTGGTTGATTCAGCCTTGGGAGGGCCAAAGCGTTCGTTATTTCGGACGTGACACGCCGCACAAACGATTCCCTGCGATTGGAGTTTCGGATCGAAGTGAGGATTGTTCTCCTGTGCGGGGTCGCCACTTTTCGTCGTTTTCAGCACAACAGGGATCTGCTCGCTGAGAGGCGCGTGACAGGTCATACACTGGACGGCTTCCTCAGGACTGTTTCTGGTGAGATCAATGATTTGCCCCCAAGGGCCTGGCCCCATTGCGCGGCTATGGAGACTCTCTTTCCAATCAGCGTGCTGTTGGGCGTGGCAACTGCCGCAGGCTTCGGGGCTAAGTGACGCCTCGAGTTTCGAATAACTCGGCGGCGGCGGTCCCTGTAAAGCGATTGGGGTTTGCCAATAGCCTTTAAGAAAGCTTTCTAAATCTTGGTTTGAGGACAGGCCCGATGGCGGCTGTCTTGGGTCAGTGAATGGCGAAGGAAGGAAAAGACGGATCAGAAGGAACAGAAGCGCTCCACCCAACAGTGTCCCAAAAAGAAAAAGAGATCGCTTCCAGCGGCGCAAACGAAAACTCCTCCACGCCCATCATCGTTTCCGAGCTTCTCGAATCGAGCCAACGCTTTATCTTAGCGTTTCTGACCCCTCATGCTCCAGTGCCGCGTGGTAATTCGACGGCTCTGGGAACCGCTCTTGTTTGACCAACCAACAAAGTTTCTTCGATTCCTCCAATTCAATAGACCCGTGCGCAGATAGTCGGCATCCAAGCCACAGGTGTCGCAGATGTTTTCAAAAGCATCGAAATACTTTTGGAAGCAGATAATCGCGTCTTCCAGGACGGCGAGCAGTAGCCTCTTTTCCGGCTCGAAAGGAATCGTCCGTTTGAAAGTCTTTTGGTATTCGTGGGATGCCAGCTCATCTGGTTGAAAAACCATTGTAAGTCGGTTGTCCAGACCTGCCACGCTGAGATCATCACTCACACACATAGGAACAGCGACAGCGTCAAAAAGTTCCCGGAGGAACTTAAGTAGGGCGTATTGGGAACCTTTTTGATCGCTGCACCGTTAACAGAAGTATCGAGACCATAAAGGAGGTAATTATATGCAAAGTCGATGGACCCGCTCCTTCAATCTCCTCTCCTACTTGCTTCTGTCGGGATCTTTCGTGCTGGCCCAGGCTGGGGCTGCTTCCGCGCAAGTGAACCCTTGTGCGCCGAAAGGCAAAAAGCAGGTCTCTAATCCCTGCGCGGCGAAAAATCCTTGCGCAGCGAAAAACCCCTGTGTGGCCAACTCCTGTGCGCCTGGAGCCAAGGGTTCGGGAGCAGGAGGCAAAGCCGTTACGGTGCGCGGCGAGATCGCGAAGGTTGATCCTAAATCGGGTCAATTGATCCTAAAATCGGAAGGAAAGCAGCTCGAATTAAAGGCCAGTAAGTATTTGGTCGTCCGCGACGGCCCGAAGACAAAGCAACTGGCAGCCGTAAAACCGGGTGAGAAAGTCACCGTCTCTTATGTCGATACCGGGAAGGAACGGACTGCCTGGTATGTTTACCTGGCTTCGGCTTCCTCGGCAGCGAATCCATGCGCCGCTAATCCGTGCGCGGTGAAAAATCCTTGTGCAGCGAAGAATCCATGCGCTCCAAAGGCCAAGAAGAGCTCCCAGAATCCTTGCGGCGTGAGGAACCCATGCGCGCCCGCCAGTAAAGTCAAGTAGGGTCTAGCGCGTGAAGCACAGCGTAAAGTCCCGGCACTTCAGGACGGGGTGGGTCGGCGCGCTTCTTTTCTTCGCTTCGACCTCTAGCGCCTGGCCGAACCATGTCCATATGCATGGCGGACCCTTTATCGGCGTTGTACTCGGTGTCACCATCGATCCCGTTAATCCAAGTACAGCATTTGTCGTCGCGCACGGAGGGGGAGTCTTTCGGAGCAAAAACAGCGGCGCGACTTGGCTCGCCCTAAACCAGGGGCTGCCGAACCGGCAGGTTTTTTCGCTAGTGCAGGATCCGCGCAATCGGGGCAGACTTTACCTTGGCACCGATGACGGGCTGTTTCTGAGTAACAATGACGGAGCGGCTTGGCGACCGGTCGCGGGCGCCTTGGCGAAGCGCAATATCCGCTCGCTAGTTTTCGATCCTCAGGGTGAAGGCAACCTCTACGTTGCCACCGATCAGGGTGTGTCTGCCGGTAAAAACAATCAGTGGACGCGTTTCAAGGCAGGGCTGCCGTATGACGATGTTCGCGTAGTTGTCGCTGATTCTCAAGGGGAAATCATTGCCGGCGCGTTCGGCGGTGTTTACCGCCTGATCAA
>JACPFE010000230.1 GCA_016183145.1 Deltaproteobacteria bacterium
CCGCTGTTCATCCTGGCGGGAGGCCTGATGGAGACTTCGGGAATCTCGCTCCGCCTCGTTAACCTGGCCAATAGCCTGGTCGGCTTCATCCGCGGCGGGCTGGCCATGGTGACGGTGGTTGCGACCATGATTCAGAGCGAGATCTCCGGATCGTCCGTCGCGGACGCCGCCGCCATCGGCAACGTCGTGATCCCCGCGATGGAGAAGCGCGGTTACCCGAGGGCGCTGAGCGCGGCGATCGTTTCCAACGCTGCCTCGGCGGCGATCCTGATTCCGCCATCCATTCCGATGATTATCTACGCCTGGATGGCCGAGGTGTCGGTAGCCAAGCTGTTTTTCGCCGGTTTTCTGCCCGGGTTTATCTCCGGCGGGGCGATGATGGCGCTCAGTTATTATTACGCGCGCAAGTATCGCCTGCCGGTGGAACAGAATTTTTCTTTGCGTCTGGTGGGAAAATCCACCCTGCAGGCGTTCTGGGCGCTGTTCATTCCGATCGTGATCTGGGGCGGGATCTTTCTCGGCATCGCCACCGCCACCGAGGTGGCGGCGTTGGCGGTGGTCGCGGCGCTGATCATCGGCGCGCTTATCTACCGGGAGCTGCCGGCGCGCGAAGTCCTGTCGGTCCTGAAGGATTCCACCGGTCAGACCGCAGTTGTCATGCTCATCGTCGCCTCCTCCGCCGTGCTCGGTTGGTTCCTTACCAGCGAGCAGATCCCGCAAAAATTTGCCCGCTTGATTCTCGAAACGACCTCGAACAGGTATTTGATCCTGCTCTTCTTGAATTTTTTCTTTTTGATTGCCGGGATGTTTCTCCACTCGGCCGCGGCGATCATCCTCATTGTGCCGATCGTCATGCCGCTGATCCGCCAGATCGGCGTGGACCCGATTCATTTCGGCATCATCGTGACCATCAACCTCGGCGTCGGCCAGCAGACCCCGCCCGTCGCCACGGTGCTCTTCACCACCGCCGCCATCGCCCGCATCCCGTTCTGGGACGTCTTCAAAGCCGGCTGGCCATTCACGGTGGTGCTGGCGTTGGTCACTCTGTTGGTGACTTACGTCCCGTGGTTCAGCCTCGCATTGGTCAATCTCGTCAAGTGGTGAATGGCTTGCCTGATCGCTTCGAGAGTAAGCGTGCGCTAGTTTTTTCCGCCTCCTCCCCGCCGATGCGTTCGATAGAAGTCTGTCACGAGAGTAGATACCCACGGGCGTAAGCCCGTGGGTATCTACTGGAAAAAAACTCCCAGCTACCGCCGCGGCAATGGGCCTGCTCCGGAGAAGTTTCGGATCAGCTCAAGGATCTCCGCGTCCCGCGGCATCTCCTTGATCACTTTGTTTAACTCCACCGGTCCCAACGGCGAAGCCTCGTCGGCTACCAGTTTGTTGAAGTAACTAGGAAACTCAGGATCTTTAAAAATCTTGCGCATCGACCCTTCGAGAATCTCGACTTTGTCTTTGGGTGTTCCTGGAGGCAAGATGTAAGGCGAACCCACGCCTCGGAAGGCGCGCCAAACGGCGAGAACTCTCTTTTCCCTTTCGGTCCTAGCGAAGCTTTCTATCTCCGGAAGGTGAGTGAGGCGGGGGTGTTTAACCCCCTTAGGCGTCTCCATAATAGCGTGGAAATTCATCAGCCTTTTGTCCAGCCAATCTGGGTTGCGGCGCAAAACCGACACGGCCGCATTCGCCCTAGCATCGAGCTCCTTATTGACTAGCGCCATATCCATCTCAGGAGAAGCGTAGCCCACGATAAACTTCGGTTCCTTCAAGTCCAAGAAGTACGCAAAAAGCCGCCCTGCTACATAGGAAACATGACCGACGGACTGGCCGCCAATTCTTATGCCCGGCTTGGCTCTAAGCTTCTCCAGGTTATCTAGCGCAAGTTCGCTTCTCGTGTAGATGACATAATGGTTTTCGTGCTCTGGCGTGCCGAGATAGATAAATTTGTCGACATCATAGGAGACGCCTTTTTCGCGCATGATGCCGAGGCCCACGATGGCGCCGCTCGCCGCCCCTATGGTTAGCCCGTCTGGCCGGACTGAATGATAGATGTGGTTCGCTCCTTTGCGACCCCCTCCGCCTTCCATATACTCGATCACGACGGTTGGATTCCCGGGTATGTGTTT
This sequence comes from Deltaproteobacteria bacterium, assembly GCA_016183145.1. Taxonomy (GTDB): domain Bacteria; phylum Desulfobacterota; class Binatia; order UBA9968; family UBA9968; genus JACPFE01. The sequence goes on from JACPFE010000230.1 coordinate 2,124, forward strand.
TTTCAGAAAAGGAGCCATGGCTTTGACGCGGAGATCTCCCGTCCCGCCCGGCGCCGTGGTCGCGATGAGCGTCACTGTCTTGCCCTGGTAAAAGGAGGCTTCGGTGAAACCGTTTTCAGGGAAGAGCCCGGCGAAAACCAGTAGCGCTCCAGCGAGCAGAGCCGGTATTTTTGCTTTGTCACTGTGGTTTTTCATAATTCAACTCCTTCGCCTTGATGGGCCTCCTTTTTAGTATCAGCGCGGCGGAAGCGGCCCGGCACCCACAATCTTCTTGAAAATCTCGATAATCTCAGGGTCCCGCGGTATTTCCCGGATCACCTTCTCATGCGCTTCAGGCATAAGTGGCGTGGCATCGTCGGCGGCGAGCTTTTTGTATGCCTTATGGAATTCAGGGTCCCTGTACGTCTTGCGAAACGCCTCCTGGAGAATTTCTACCCGATCCTTGGGCGTGCCCGGAGGAAGAACAAAAGGCTGGCCGGTAACTCTGAAAGCGCGCTGCATCGTCACGAGCTTGCGATCCTTTTCCGATCTGGCAAAGCTTTCGATCTCTGGCAAATGACCGAATCGGGGATGCTGATCCCCCTTGGGGACTTCGATGATCGCGTGAAAGTCCACCAAGTCCTTTTCGAGCCACTCGGGGTTGCGCCGGAAGACAGTGTCCGCGCTAGTCGCTCGCGCGTCAATCTCTCCACGCATCAGCGCTGGGTCCAGTTCAGCTCCGGTAACGAACCTTGGCTCCTTGAGACCGAGAAAGTAAGCAAACAAACGGCCTTCAATGTAAGTGGAGAAACAAACAGATTGCCCGCCGATCCTAATTTCTGAGGCTGCCCGGAGTTTTTCTATACTGCTTAGACCAGCATCCTTCCTGGTTACAAAAATTGACTGATGGCTGCTAAAGGGCGAACCCAGATAAAAAAACTTATCGAGGTCGTACAAGACACCCTTCTCTCCAAGCACCGCAACCGCAACCATGCCAGAACTCAGGTTGCCAATGGTTAGTCCATCGGGCTGCGCGGTTTTGAAGATATGGTTTGCGGCCTTTCGGCTTCCTCCGCCGGGCATGTACTCGCTGACAATCGTCGGATTCCCCGGAATATACTTCTGCAAGAAGAGAAGCACAGCTTTTACCCTTATGTCTCCCGTGCCCCCCGGATCACGGCCTTGGACGATCGTAATGGTCTTACCCTGGTAAAAGGGAGTTTGGGGCAGAGCTGTTTGCGGGGCAGCCACAAAAAAAGCCAGAAGAGCGATCATAAAAACTTTTGCTGAAACCTTAGAGTGACTGTTTGATTCCATGAAAAACCTCCCCCAATAAAAATCTTGCAATCACCGCTTCTTGTGCCTCTACCGTGGTGGCAAAGGGCCGCCGCCGGCGATTTTTTTAAAAAGGTCGACAATTTCCCGATCCCGCGGCAATTCCTTGATAGCCTTCTCCATGTCGTCCGGCATGAGAGGTGTCGCCTCGTCACCGGTAAGCTTTTTATACTCCTGGTGAAAGCCGGGGTCGTTGAAGGTTTTGACCACTGCTTCGCGCAGAATTTTTGTCTGCTCTATAGGAGTCCCTGGCGGCAAGATGTAAGGCGAGCCAACCTGCCGAAAAGCGCGAAGCATCGCCAACACTTTCCGCTCCCTTTCCGACCTTGCAAACTCCTCCACTTCCGGCAAACGCGCAAAGTACTCATGCCTGGCCCCTTTGGGGACTTCCATCATGGCGTGGACGTCGACCACACCTTTATCCAACCAGTCTCGATTCCGTTTGAGCAACGTGTCCGCATTGTTGATCCGCGCGTCGAACTCTCCTCTCTGCAAAGCGATATCAAGCTCGGGTCCGGAATAGCCGACGACAAACTTTGGCTCCTTTACGCCGATCAGATACGCGAAGAGCCGGCCGACGATGTAGACGGAATGGCCTATGGATTGAGCGCCCACTCGAACCCCCAAGGCTGAACGCAGGGCTTCCAGGCTCTTTAGACCAGACTCTCTCCTTGTCATAAAGACCCAGTGGTAGTGGCTGTGCGGCGAGCCGAGGTAGATCAATTTGTTGATGTCGTAGAGCACACTGGGTTCTCCAAGCACGGCATTCGACACCAGGCCGCCGCCAACGTTTCCGATGGTAAGGCCGTCGGGCCGAACATTCTTATAGAGATGATTGACCGCTTTGACTCCGCCGCCGCCGGGCATGTACTCGGACAAAAGGGCCGGCTCACCGGGAATATATTTTTTTAGGTAGGGAAGAGCGGCCTTGACCATCATATCCGCAGTTCCGCCTGGCGCGGTGCCTTGAAGAATGGTGACGGTCTTGCCCTGATAAAAAGGCGTCTGCGGCAGAGCCGGTGCTGGGAAGAATAGTAAAACCGCTAGCAGAGCAACCATCTTCTCTGCCTCGGCGTAGATTTTTAAACGACCCGTTTCCATCGAAGACCTCTCTAGGAGAATTGCCAGCTTCGCGCGCCCCCGCAGATCAATGCTATTTGAGAATTTCCTTCGCCTTCGCCACTAGCGAAGGCTCCAGGTGTTATTCGGCGCGGCTCTAATTTTCCAACACTTTTTTGACCCTTTCGATGACCTCTGGGGGCTGAACCATAATTTCTCTGGCTAATGCTTCTAGTTCCTCACCGTGAAGGGGATCGAGATCCCATTTCTTTTTCTTGGCTTCGGCTAATAGCGCCGGGTCTTTCATAGTCTTCAAAAAGGCTTCACGTAGAACTTTGACCCGCTCGGCAGGCAGCGCCGGAGGACCAATGAATGGCCGGCCGAGATCGCCAGAGGAAAGCAAAACTTTGGCGACACGCTTGGTGGCGTCGGGCGTCTTGTACGTCTCCATGAGTTCATAAAAAGTCGGCACATCGGGAAGCTTTGAATAACGCTTTGTCCCGCTCTGGACCAGGGCGCGGACAAGACCCTTTGCAGCCCAACTGCGGGTGGGTTCGCGGCCAACATAGGCCGAAACCGTACCGGCGCGGCAGTGCACCTCGCCCTTTTCCATTGCCAGATTCATTTCCCCTCCGCCGCCATAACCCACCACCATCTGGACCTTGAGCCCAAGCGCTTCCTCGACAAGCTTCGGTAGAAAATACCCCAAGCCAGAACGTCCCGTGGCCGAGCACCTTGGCGGCTCTGTCGCCTTTCGAATGTCATCGAGAGTCTTGTAGGGCGTGTCCGTGCGCACAAACAGGACCTGATCGATCCGCTCCGGAGAGCCTATGGCGGCAAACTTGGGCCAATCAAACCGGACTTCCTTTGCCCCGAGAAGCTGGTCGATATAGATGCCCGGGTTGACCAGCCCGATGGTCAATCCGTTGGGCTCGGCGATGTTGTATATATAGTTAGCCGCGACGACGGTCCCGGCGCG
>JACPFE010000231.1 GCA_016183145.1 Deltaproteobacteria bacterium
CGATGGCAAAATCTCCGTGTCGGATACAGAGTTCGCGAAAGCCCCAGCCTGATCGCGGCGGAGCCAGCGGAAAACTCACCTGAGTAAGTACCTCATCCTCGTCGATGTGGGTCGTCATCAGGTCTTCGAAAAAATCCGCCGCCCTAATGGTTCGGGAACTGCCCTTTTTCTGGATCACGATTTGGGCATCCAGCAGTGTCGCCACCAAGACCAGTTCGGCCGTGGAATCACCGTGGACCAGGCTCCCGCCGACCGTCCCGCGGTTTCTCGTCTGGGGATGACCGATCCATCTTACCGCCTCTGCGAGGAGCGGGCAGTTTTCCTTTACTTGAGTAGATTGTTCCAATGTCCGCTGGCGTGTCCTGGCACCGACGTGGAGCCACCCGTCTTCAACTCGCACGTAATCCAGTTCCTTGAGCGGATTGATGTCGATCAAAGCAGCCGGTTGTGCCAACCGGAAATTCATCATCGGGACGAGGCTTTGCCCACCAGCCAAGATCTTTGCCTCGCCCCGATATTCCGACAGCGCGGAGAGAGTTTCCTCAACGCTCGCAACCCGAACGTACTTGAACGCTGAAGGTTTCATCTCGTTGTGCCTCTCCCCGCGGAAGCGTTGCTCGCCTTGGCATCTTGGATAAGCTGCCAGATCTCGTTAGGCCTGAGCGGGAGGCGCGTGACATTTGCGCCAAGCGGCTTTAGGGCATCAGCTACGGCATTTGCAAGACAGACGGGAACACTCATGGTGCATGATTCTCCGCATCCTTTGGACCCCATGACCGTCACGGGAGAGGGGGTCTCGACATGACCGACGATGAGCTCGGGCGTCTCGACGGCGGTCGGGCACATGTAGTCGACGAAGGATGCCGCCAGATACTGGCCATTTTCATCATAGGCCATTTCTTCATAAAACGCGCCGCCAAGACCATGAACAAAGCTGCCGTAGATTTGTCCCTCGACAATCTTGGGGTTGATGACGTTACCGCAGTCGTGGACGGTTACGTATTTCTTGATTTCTACCTGTCCGGTCTCGGGATCTATTTCGACGCACGCCAGGTCGGCAATAAATGAATAGGTCGCAGAGGAGTCCACCCGATCCTCCTGATCGGGCGGCACGGAGGATGGAAAGTTATAGGTGTAGCTTGCATGAATGCCTGGCTCCATTCCCTCCGGCAGATCGCCCTGGTTCCAATGGGCCAACCCTGCAAGGCGGCGAATGGGTATCTTACGCTCCGGGGTTCCCTTGACTTGCACGACGCCGCTGACCAATTCCAGATCGTCGATTTTTGCCTCCAACTTGTGAGCGGCGATCTTCAGCAGTTTTTCCTTCACCCTTCTCGTGGCCATTGCTACCGCGCTGGCCCCCACCGATGCAAAGCGGCTGGAATAAGTCCCTGTAGTAATGCTCCAGAACCTGGTGAAAGTATCTATCCCCGAGATGACACGGACGTCATCGGGAGAAATGCCGAGCTCATCGGCGACAATTTGCGACACGACGGTTTCGTGGCCCTGACCTTCGGGGACGGTGTTTATAATGACGCTGATTTGCCCCAGGGGGTCCATCTTAACAACGGCTGTTTCACCGGAGCCGGACTTCGGGTTAAACTTGTTACTAGCCCGGAATTCGGGCGTGTAAGCGACGGTGATGTATGCGATGTTGGTCACGGACGGATCAACGACGGTCGCGAGCCCGATACCGAAAAGTCGGCCTTCCCGCCGGGCTTGCTCCTGATCCTGGCGCAGTTTTTTGTAATCGGCCTTCTCCAAAGCCATATCCAGACAGGCCAGATAGTCGCCGGCATCGTAAATGCCGCCGGTCGGATTAGTGTAGGGAAACTGATCTGTAGGAATCAAGTTTTTTCTGCGCAACTCGGCCGGGTCTATTCCCAAGCGATCGGCCAGCAGGTCAACAATACGCTCCATCTCAAAGTAGAGCTGCTGGCAGCCGTAACCCCTGTTGGGCCCGGTGGGGCACTTGTTGGTCATGACGACATAGGCATCCCAAGCTAGGTTTTGCGTGGCATAGGCACCGAGCTGATTGCCCGTAGAGCGGTACATGCAGGCCGGCTCAGGGCTGCGCAAGTAAGCTCCGACGTTATCCAAAACCTTTTTCCGAAATCCCAAGATGGTACCGTCTTTCTTTGCCGCCACCTCAATGTCGGTCACACGATCGGTTCCGCTCGAAGACGACATGAGATGTTCCATCCGGTCCTCAACAAACTTTACCGGGACACCCGTTTTCTTGGCTGCTAGAGCGGTCATGACCATCTGTGGAAACATGCTGGACTTGATGCCAAAGGCGCCGCCTATGTCCGGGGGTACGATAAAGCGGAGGCGATTCTCGACGGTCCTCAGCGCCGCTACGGAGACGGGATGCATGGTGAAGGGGCCCTGGAAGTTGGACCAGATCGTGATGATGTCCTCCACCGGTTCATATTGGGCAATGACTGCAAAAGTTTCCATCGGCGTCGAGGAGTACTTCGGGAAGAAAAACTTTTCGCCCACGATGACGTCAGCCTGGGCGAACGCGGCATCCGGATCGCCGTAGCGAAGCTCCCGATGGTTGATAACATTGGTTCCCACTTTGGGATGCAGAATAGGCGCTCCTTCCTCTACGGCCTTTTCCACATCCACCACGGCGGTGAGGGGCTCATACTCCACATGAATTGCCTGCAGCGCGTCTTCTGCCAGATAACGATCCTCCGCGACGACAACAGCGACGCCCTCGCCGACAAAGCGGGCGCGATCCACGGCAATGCAGTAGTACTCGAGCGGCTCGTCTACAGCCTGGGGAAAGGGACTGGACATCCGTGCCACGTCCTCACCGGTGAGAACGCCCCGCACTCCAGCCATTTTCAGCGCCCCTGATGCGTCCACTGATTTGATGATGGCATGCGGGTAGGGGCTGCGAAGCACTGCGGCATGATGCATGCCGGGAAGTTTTATGTCGTCGACAAACTGCCCCTTTCCTGTGAGCAGACGCTTGTCTTCGGTGCGCCGAAGACTGCGGCCTACCCATTTTTTTGCTGTCGAACCTTTGGCTGTATCAGGCATCAGTGACTCCTCGTGCCGTCAACGCACGACTTCTCTCGCTATTTATTGATCCAGCGTCGGTAATCGTGTGCCGACATGTAGTCTTTAAGGTTGACGTTCTGGAACCTCGCCCGCTCGAAGATCGGCAAGGTCGTGCCTCTCTTGAGATTTTTGTACTTCCACGGAACCGTGGCATCAATGATCATCTTTGATTTTCCGACGAAACTCCCATCCATCAGTTCTCTAGCTCCTGCGATGGGATTGTTTCGATGGGTTTTGACATTCCGAATGATGTGGATCTGCTCGGCGGGGTCGCACCGGGTCGTTACCGCCCAATCGATCTCGTTCATGTCAAGTATGTTGACGTCCTCATCGACGATCGTGATGGTCTCGAGATAAACGGAAAATCCGTAGGCGGCCATCGCCACGTGGATTTGCAGACCCTCAAAATCGTAGTCGTCCTTTTTGACCTGAATGATGCCGTGATGCCAGTGAGCCGTTCCCGGAGTCAGGGCCGCGTCGACCACGAAGTTGGGTTCGAGGTCCTTGACGTATTTGTAGAAGGCGACATCGTTGGACAGTCGCAAGGTATAATTTTCCTTCGTCCCGGCGACGATGGCGTAGCCGACGGCATCTTTCCTGTAAGTCAGAGCGGTAATTTTCATGATCGGTTTCTGCTGCGGAATGCTCAAGTATCTCAAGAACTCCGGCCATGGCCCTTCCGTGCTCTGCTCGTAAGGCGGCTCGATGACTCCCTCGATCACAAAACCGGCCTCGGCGGGAACATCTACATCGATGGTCTCGCATTTAACCACCTCAACCGGCTTCTTTCTTATGGCGCCGACCAGACCGAGCTCATTCTCACCCAGGGGAAGCTTGGTGGCTGCCGCGATATACATCTCCAGAGGGGCGCCAACGACCAGCGCCACCTCAAAGGGCTTTCCCTCTTTGCGGCACTTCCTGAAATCATGACCAACCCCGGTCTCATTTCTCACGTTGAGGATAACCCTGTTGTCCTGAAGCAGCATCGCACGATTCATGGCGACGTTTTGTATTCCGGTTTCCGGATCTTTCGTGATGACGAGCGGCTGGAAATACTTGCCGCCATCGTCTGGCGTCGCCTTGATCGAGGGGACTATTTTCAGGGCATCGAAATCACGCCTGCAAATCTCTTCTTTGCAGGGGCCGCCTTGAACTCGGACCGGGGGAATCAGGTTTTGGCTGACCTTGATGAAAGCCTCCTTGAACTCGAGAGGCGAGAGAGGCAATCCGAGAATCTCACAGGTCCTGGATCTTTCCGAAAGAACACACGAGGCAACGGGAAAACGATAGCCCTTGACGTTCTTGAAAAGAACACCCGGCGTTGTCGGTAGAGCGTTCAGAGCAAAAATAATCCCGGCCACTTCGCATTCCGAGTCAACCTCTTTATCAATCTCAATGACTTCCCCGCGCTCGCCGTAATAATCGAGGACGCTGCCGAGTCCGGTTAGTTCGTGCACCTTTATCATCGCCGAGTTCCGATCAGAGTTGATCCAAGTTCACATAGGCATCGAGCTGAAGCCTATCCATGACCTCTTTGGGGACCTTGTTTCTTTTAGCGTATGCGGAAAGAGAAGGTTTGGCGGTCGCATCGATGCCCATCTTTGTGACGACTCCCTCGGCAGCGGCGGATGGGTCAAGCGACGAACCCCTGACTCCAGGAATAACGATGATGTCACGGTCCGCTTGTGTTCTCGTACCCACTGCCCAGATAACCTGCTGCAGGTCAGTGATGTCGACATCTTCGTCGACCACAATGACGTTCTTGAGGTACATTTCCGCGGAAAATGCGGCGATCATCGCCGATTGCGCCTGCCCCTGAAACCTTTTTTTCATGGAGACAATCAGAGAAAACGGCGCGGGAACATGGACATCGACGACGGTGGGCACAGCCGACTTAATAGATTGGTACAGGTTCGCCTCCATGGGGATGGTGGCCACGACCAGATGCTCTCGATGCTGACCCCCGCAGATATCCTGGTAGATCGCGTTTTTTCTAAGGTGCATGCACTCGATGGTGACAACCGGCCGCAATCCCTTTCCCGTGGCATAACCGGAAAACTCGCAAAACGGACCCTCTTCTTCTCTCAGGTGGGGTTCGACAAAACCCTCCAACACGATCTCCGCGTCGGCAGGGAAAAGGTTGCCCGCCAGTTCGCCTTTGATCATCTCCACAGAGGATCCGAGAAGCCCGCCGATAATACCCAGCTCGCTGCGACCGTAAGCGCCGATGTAGAGCGCACCCAACCCCCAGGCGGGATGGTTGCCGATCGAGATAGTGATGGGCAAGGGTTTTCCTTGATCCTCCAAGCGCGAGTAAATTTCATGGAGGTGCTTGCCCACCGTCATAAAGATTCCCGCCTTGTTTCGGCCTTTGTACATCAGCCTGTTAAAGCTGGCGTTGTACTGTCCCGATTCAGGATCTTGGGCCAACACCACGCCGGCGGTAATATAGGGGGCGGCATCACCCTCGTGGTAGATCATCATGGGCAGTGCCTTGAGATCCACCTCGCTGGCGTCGATTCTCTGTTCCATCACGGGACCGTCGGTAACGATCCTAGGCGGGATCGGGGATTCAACCGCCTCGAGATATTTCTCTCTGAACTTTTTGGGATCTATGTTGATGCTCGTCGCGATTTTTTTCTTCGTCGAGTAGACGTTCGTGACTACGGGAAAGGCTGAGCCTTTCACCTTTTCATAATAGAGGATGGGGAGCTTGCGCAGCTCCTCAAGCTTGGTGAGTATCGCGGCGACTTCATACTGGGGATCGACTTCGTTCTTTATGCGGCAGAACTCCTTGGGATTCGCCTTTTCATAGGCCGCCAGGAACCCTCTCAAATCCGTACTCATCCTATTCTCCTCTCGGGGTTGTGTACCTTTTTTCAGGGTCGAGAATATGGAGGATTCTGAGCTCCTCTTCCGTTGGCGGCGTGGATTCGCCAAGATCTTTCTTAATCATAAGGTCGAAGCCGGTGTTTTTCCTGACCTCTTCCACTGTGGCCCCGGGTTGGAGGGCCTCCAGGCACATGACCTTTTCGGCTTCATCAAAGCCCAGGATTCCCAGGTGGGTCACGACCTTAAGGGTCCCCCCAGCAATCAGCCCCGCCTCTTTTCTTGAATGACCGCCGCTCAGATATCCAGGGCTCGTGACAAAATCTACTCGCTTCACGAGTCTTCTCTTCTCGTGATGCATGGCAACGATCACTTTAGAGAGGCTGGCGATATCGTTTCCACCGCCCGTCCCCGGCAACCTAACCGCGGGCTTGTTCCAGTCGCCGATACAGGAGCTATTGATGTTTCCGTACTGATCGACTTGAGCTCCTCCCAGAAACCCGTAGTCGACATAGCCCCTCTGCTGCAAGAGCAACACATCCGTCGTGGGGAGAACCATATTGGCTCGCGTAGCGCACCTCTGCTCGTTCGTCGAGGGAGGGAGTTTCCCCGGCTCGATGAAGGGACCGATTACGCCGCCTTCGAAAAGGATCGTCAGGGTCCTCGCGTGGGTTTTCTGGGCAAGAATGGCCGCTAGCAAGGGAAGCCCGGCACCGGCAAAGACCACCTTGCCATCCTCGAGAAGTCTTGCGCTGGAAATGCACACCAGTTCCGCCGTGTTGTAGGCAAGCTCAGTTGCCATATCCCTTCCTCGCATTTAACGTAGCTCTTACGATATCTTTGACTTTGAAAAGGCTGAGATAGTCATCGAAGGATTGCGGCGCGTAAACGTACTTGTCGAGGTATTCCTGCACCCCCTCGGTGCTTCTTTCCATCATGAGCTTTACGTACATGTCCATATGGTTAAAGTCCGGCTCATAAGCCGCATAGCACTCGTGCGGTACGCAACCATAGGGCGCCTCGACTACGGCATCAACGCAGAAAAAGGGAATATCCGTGCGATCCGGGGTTCTCCTTATCTCGTCGTTGTCAATGATCTGCTCGGTCGTCAAAATGACCCGGTCCGCGGCGAGGGCAATATCTTTGTCCATAAAGGGGAAGCCGGTAATTTGCGCATTGCCGTAGGAATCGGCCTTCTGCACATGAATGATCGCCACGTCGGGATGAAGAGCCGGAACCAGCGCAAGTTTGTCGCCGGTAAAGGGGCATTGCA
>JACPFE010000232.1 GCA_016183145.1 Deltaproteobacteria bacterium
GGTGGTGGTCGAGAACATGGACGGGGCGGGCAGCGTGATCGCCACCAACTATATATATAACAAAGCCGAAAAAGACGGGCTGACGGTCGGTATTTGGAACTCGCATAACCTATTTAATCACATGATGGGCGATCCGAGCCTGCGCATCGACGGCCGAAAATTCGGCTGGATCGGCTCCCCCGGCAAGGACTCCGTCGCCTGCGCGATCATGGGTTTCACGGGGCTCAAATCTTTCGATGAGATCGTCGGGTCAAAGAAGCGCCTGCGCATGGGCGCCACCCGGGCCGGCAACACGACGCAGTTGCCGGAAATGCTCAATCGCTGGGCGGGCGCCCACATCGACGTGATTCAGGGTTACACGGGCACTTCCAAGATCCGTCTCGCCATGCGTTCACGGGAAGTGGACGGCGCTTGCTGGACCTGGGATTCGATGCGCGCCACGGCAAGGTCGATGCTCGAAGCCAAGGGCGACGAACAAATGATCCCGTTCATCGTCGCCGACCGCTGGGAGGATCCCGAGGTCAAAGATCTGCCGTTGTTCCGCGAGGTGATCAAGGACAAAGACAATCTGACCGCTTTTAACACCTGGAACTCCCCCAACGAATTTGCTCGGCCGTTCTCGCTTCCGCCGGGCGCGCCCAAAGAAGCGCTGAGCATCCTGCGCAAAGCCTTCAAGGCCACCCTGGAGGACAAAGATTATAGAAAGGACGCCGACAAATCCAAGTTGACGGTCGAACACACCTCCGGTGAGCAAATCGAGCAGCAGGTCGAGCGGATCTATTCGGTTACGCCGGAGGTAAAGACGCGGCTGCAATTCCTGTTCAAGAAACCCAGAACTTCTTAGGAGGGTTCCATGTTGGAATATTTCCAAGCCTTCAATCAGGGGCTGATCAATGTCCTGCCCTATTTCACGGCGCACGGCACGGAAACCTTCTTATACATGATGATCGGCATGGGTATCGGCTTCGTCGTCGGCATCCTCCCCGGTCTTGGCGGCGCGACCACCCTGGCGCTCATGTTGCCGTTTATTTACAACATGGACCCCACCACGGCGTTCGCTTTCCTCCTAGGCTCAAACGCCGTCACCGCCACGACCGGGGACGTCACGTCCGTTCTCTTCGGAGTTCCAGGCGAAGGGCGCCTTGGGGGCGGCTCTCATGAGCTCGCTGGTGGGGGCGGTTTTTGGCGCTTTTATCCTCGCCCTGGCGATTCCTGTGGTCAGTCCTCTGGTGCTCTCCATCGGCTCAGCGGAATTTTTCATGCTCGCCGTGCTGGGCGTCACTTTCGTCGCTTCGCTGAGCGGTGCGAACATTCCCAAAGGTCTTTTGGCCGGTGGTTTCGGCCTCGTCCTGGCGATGGTCGGACTCGATCCGATCGAAAGCGTGCCGCGGTTCACACTCGAAGGCGTGATGGGTGAGGACAACGCGCTCTTCCTGTGGGACGGAATCTCATTAATTAGCGTGACCGTGGGACTCTTCGCGATCCCGGAGATCATCGATCTCGCGGTTCAGGGAACGAGCATCGCCGGCACCAACCAGCCGGGCAAGCTCGGCGGCGTCATGGAAGGCGTTAGAGATACCTTCCGCCATTGGAAGCTGGTGTTGCGCTGCAGCGGCATCGGCGCCTATATCGGTCTGATTCCCGGCATGGGTGGGGGCCCAGCTCAATGGCTGGCTTATGCCCATGCAGTGCAAAGTTCCCCGGATAAAGAGCGCTTCGGCAAAGGCGCAGTGGAAGGCGTTCTCGGGCCCGGGGCAGCCAATAACTCCAAAGAAGGCGGTTCGCTGATTCCGACTCTCGCCTTCGGCGTGCCGGGCAGCGTTTCCATGGCGATTCTGCTCGGCGCTTTCATCATTCAGGGCATCGTACCCGGCCCGGATCTTTTGAATCCGGCCAAGCATCTGACCCTGACATTTTCATTTGTCTGGATCATCGTCATCACCAACATCATCACCGTCGCGATTTGTTTCCTATTTCTTAACCAGCTCGCCAAGGTGACTTTTGTCAAAGGGGCCTACCTGATTCCTCTTCTCCTTTTCTTGATTTACCTCGGCGGATTCGCGGTCAAAAACAGTTTTGGCGATATGTTCTTGGTATTACTCTTCGGCGCGTTGGGCTGGTTGATGGTAAAATTCGACTGGCAGAGACCGCCGCTGCTTCTCGGATTGGTTTTAGGGGGCATCGCTGAGAACAACTTGTTCATCGCCAACCGAATTTACGGCTACAGTTGGCTTTGGCATCCCGGCGTATTAGTGCTTTGGTTCATCATCATCGCCGGGAGCGTCTATCCCTATATCCAGGCCTACCTCCGCCGTTCACGGAGTGTCGATGGCAGCGATGCCGCCACGGGCACGAAGCCCGTCAAGTTCATTCCACTGGTGCTTTCAACGCGCATCGGGCAGAGTCTGTTTGCTCTTCTGATGGTCGGCGTGTTCGCCTACGTGGTTTACGAGGCCATGTATGGCTTTGGGGACTTCGAACCCCGGGCGGCGCTCTTTCCCTGGGTGATCGGTTTACCGAGCCTAGTGCTGGCGGTCTTCGTGTTCTTTCAAGACGCGTTGCAAGCCAGCCGCGAAGTTAAAGTGGGAGAGGCCGCGTTGTATAGCGGGCCTGAAGTCGATCCCATCCTCGCGCGTCAGAGAACCGTCGCGATCAGTTGTTGGATCATCGGTTTCTTTCTGGCCATCTGGATCCTGGGATTTGTCCCGGCTTCCGCCATCGCGACCTTTCTCTATTTGAAATTTGGCGCGAAAGAGAGGTGGCCCGTAGCCGTGGAATTGGCCTTCGTCGCGTGGCTGTTTTTCTTTGGTTTGTTCGATTACGGCCTGAAGTTGCCGTTTCCGCAAGGAGCGATATTCGACTGGCTACCCGCCAGCGTTGTTGCCAATCTGCAAGCCAGCATTCCCCTCTGACGGCGAGCGAGGCGAAACCTCTTGAAAGTGGAAAAACTCGTGTCCGAAGTTTTTTGGTATCGCGTTTCTATTCGCTCTCGCGGTCGTTATGCCGCTACTAGTGATTCTAGTCATCGATTTAAGAAAGGGGCCATGTATGAAACCAACAAGTACAGTTTTGCTGCTCTGCTTTTTACTGATGTTGGGGTACTCGCGACAGGTCGCCGCGCAAGACGAACAATTTTATAACGGGAAAACCATCAGGGTGGTGGTGGGTTTTACCTCCGGCGGTTTTTATGACCGTTGGTCAAGGCTGCTTGTGCGTCACGTGCCTAGGTATTTGCCCGGCAATCCGGAAATGATCGCGCAAAACATGCCGGGGGCTGGCGGGCTCATCGCCGCCAATCATATGTACAGCGTTGCAAAGCCCGACGGCCTGACCCTCGGCATGCTCTCCTACGGCATGTACCTGGACCAACTTGTTGGACGTAAGGAAGTTCAATATGACGTGCGCAAGTTTAATTGGATCGGCTCGCCGGAAAAAAGTGACGTGCTTCTCTATATGCGCAGCGACGCGCCCTACAAGTCATTGGAAGACATTCGGAATGCGAGTACTCCGCCAAAGTGCGGCTCCACGGGAACCGCCGGCACCGATTATATTCTCGCCCGTCTGCTCGAAGATACCCTAAAGCTGAAGATTGATACGGTCTTAGGTTACCCAGGCGGCAGCGAAATCGATTTGGCGGTGGAGAAGGGCGAGGTGCAGTGCCGCGGTCTGACGGCCGCGCCGTTTTTCGGACGCGAGCCCTTTATCTCGTGGCGCAAAAGGAACTTTGTCAATGTGCTGGTCTATGGCGGGCAAAGGCGCGATCCGAGAATTCCTGACACCCCGACGATTTACGAAATCTTTGACCAGGAAAAGACGCCGGAAGAAAGCCGGCGCGTTGCGGACGTCATTTTGCGCGGCGGTGATTTCGGCCGTCCCTGGGTGATGCCTCCGGGCACGCCGAAAGAGCGCGTAAAAACATTGCGCGACGCATACGCTAAAGCAATGGCCGACACCACTCTCCTGGATGAGGCAAAGAAGGGGAAGATGGAAGTCGAACCTGTGAGCGGAGAAGAGCTCCAGAAACTGGCTGAAACCATGATCGATCAGCCGCCGGGCGTCGTCGCGCGAGTAAAAAAATTATTGGGCAAGTAATAAATCACAGTAAAGGTCGAGTTCGGAGGCTAATTTATGAACAAACAAACCATCTCCGCGATGTCAGTTGTCGTTCTCGCGTTATTGTGGAGCGCCCAGGGGCAAGCCCAGGCCCCATTTTATAAGGGGAAAACCATCACCATTCTCGCCGGCACGGGAGCAGGCAATGTCTACGATCTCTATGCCCGGCTGTTTGCCCGACATATGGGCAAATACATTCCGGGCAATCCGGATTTTATCGTACAAAACATGCCCGGCGCGGCATCGATGATCGCGGCAAATCACCTGAATAACGTGACTAAACCCGATGGCCTGACCATTGGCGCGATCTATCCCGCTCTCTACTTCGACCAGGTTATTGGACGCTCGGAGGTCAAATTCGATTGGAGCAAGTTTATCTGGCTGGGCAGTCCGGTAAAATCAGAGCATCTTTTCTATATGCGCGCGGATGCCCCCTACAAATCCATTGACGACATCGTGAAAACTTCCAACCCGCCAAAGTGCGGCGCGACCGGGACCGCGTCGACGGCTTATTACATTCCCAAGTTGTTGGATCAAGTCATCGGAACCAATTTCGACGTCATCTTGGGTTACAAAACCGGCACGGATATCGACCTTGCGGTAGAGAGGGGCGAGGTTATCTGCCGCGCGTTTACCATCACCGCGTTTTTTGCCCGCGAGCCGTTTTTTACCTGGGTGAAGAATAACTTCGTGCGAATACTCGTGCAATCGGGCAGAACACGAGACAGGCGCCTTCCGGATGTTCCCACCGTCTTTGAGCTTATGGACAAGTACAAGACGGATGATGCGGGCCGGCGGCTGGCTAATTTGGTGTTGGCCGGCGGCGAGTTCGGCCGTCCCTATGTCCTGCCGCCCAATACGCCCGCGGACAAGGTGAAGATCATCCGCGAAGCTTTCGCCAGGACGATCCAGGATGAAGCCGTGATCGCGGATGGAAAACAGCAGCAGCTTGAATTCGACCCGAGCACGGCTGAATCACTGGAAGAGCTGGCCAAGGAGGTCATCAGTCAACCTCCCGAGATTGTCGCCAGGATGAAGAAACTGTTGACCAAGTGAAATCAAGCGAGAGCAGGGAAGGATTGAGTCCTTGGCAGGATTTGTCTGGAACACGATCTCAACATGAGGAGAGCGAAGTATGAAATCGATTATCGGCAGCACGGCTCTGCTATGCGGTTTACTGGGTCTTTATAATCCCGCGGGTGTTTGGGCGGAGGATTTTTATAAAGGTAAAACCATTCGCTTTATCGTCGGCCAGGCCGCCGGTGGCGGCTACGACACCTATGGGCGCCTGATCGCGCGCCATATCACCAAACACATTCCCGGCAATCCGGCCACTACCGCGGAAAACATGGAAGGCGCGGGGAGCTTGATCTCGGCCAATTACGTGTACCGGCAGGCGGGCCGCGACGGCCTCACCATGGTGATGTTCAATAATTCGCTCGTGGTTCAGAATGCGCTGGGCGATCCGCGCATAAAAATTGATTTTCGCAAGCTCGGGTGGGTCGGCGCGCCGAGCGTCGGGGTGCCGGTGTGCATGGTCATGGGGTTTACCGGTTTGAAGACGTTGGACGACGTGCTCAAGACCAAAATGCCGCTCAAAGCAGGCGCCACCCGGGCCGGTTCCGCCGGCTATGACTTGCCGTTGATTCTCAATCAAACACTGGGCACGAACATCGAGGTGATCAGCGGCTTTACCGGCACGGCGACCACCCGGGTCGCGCTGCAGAAGCGCGAGATCAACGCTTTTTGCTCGCAGTGGGAATCCATGCGCGTGACGGCGCGCGCCATGTTGGATGCGCCCGGCGAGGATAAACTCATTCCGTTTATCATCAGCGAGCGCTGGGAAGACCCTGAGGTCAAAGACTTGCCGCTGCTCAAGGACGCCATCAAGGATCCGAAAAAATACGCGATCTTTCGCGCCTGGGCCGCGCAGATGGATTTTCAGCGGCCGCTGGCCGTTGCGCCGGGAACGCCGAAGGAACGCATCGCAATTTTGCGCAAGGGATTAAGCGAAACGTTGAAGGATCCGGCGCTGCTTGAAGAAGCCAAGAAATCTAAGCTCGTCATCACGTTCGTGACAGGGGAGAAAACCGAAAAGCTGGTAGACGAAGTTCTCTCCATGTCAGCGGAGGCGAAGGAAAGTCTTTCGTTCTTGGTGCGTAAGGCAGGCAAGTAGCCCGATGGACTAAGAAGCAAGGGGGGCTGCGGGC
>JACPFE010000253.1 GCA_016183145.1 Deltaproteobacteria bacterium
GAGATCTTCAAGGCCAACTCTTCGATTCTCAACGCGATCCTGACTCTGATCAACGAGCGCCTCTTCCACAACGGCAAAGCCGTTACGCGGGTGCCGCTGCTGACTCTGTTCGGCGCGAGCAACGAGCTGCCCGAAGAGGAGGAGCTGACGGCGCTCTGGCCGCGCTGCTTTCGTCCCACCACCTGTTGATCATCGGCCCGCCAGGCACCGCCAAGTCGATGCTCGCCGACGAGCTGTGCCGGCGCATCGAGGGGGCGAGCTATTTTCAGTGGTTGCTCACCCGCTTCAGCACGCCGGAAGAGATTTTCGGCGCCGTGAGCCTCAAAGCGCTGGAACAGGACGATTATCGCCGGGTCACCAGCCACAAATTGCCCGAAGCGCACATTGCCTTCTTGGATGAGATATTCAAGGCGAACTCCTCGATTCTCAATGCAATTCTGACTCTGATCAACGAGCGTCTCTTTCACAACGGCAAGGAAATCGCGCGGGTACCGCTGCTGACTCTGTTCGGCGCGAGCAACGAGCTGCCTGAAGAAGAGGAGCTGACGGCGCTCTACGACCGCTTCTTGCTGCGCTTCGTGGTGGATTATATCGTCGAGGATTTCCGTTTTCTGCGCATGCTCGAGTCCCAGGCGCAGCCGGAACGTACGACTTTGACGCTGGCCGAACTGACGGAGCTGCAAGACCAGGCGCGCGCCGTGGCGATCCCATCGCATGTTTACCGCGGCATCGCCGATATTCGCCGCGAGTTGAACAAGAAAAACATCCAGGCCTCCGACCGCCGCTACCGCCAGTCTCTGTCACTATTACAAGCACACGCTTACCTTGAAGGAGCACAAGAAGTCGAAGAGAAAGATCTGTTCTTCCTGGAGCATGTTCTGTGGCGCGACCCCGCCGAGCACGAGCAAGTGCGCAGCACGGTTCGCGAGTTGCTGCTCGGCTACGAAGAAGAGATCACCGAGCTGCTGTATGAATCGCGCGAGATCCGCGAATCGGCGCTCCGGCCCGGCAGGACCAGTGACGAGCGGGCGCGCGCCCTGATCGAGATCCACACCAAGCTGAGAAACATCCTCGCCAAGGTCGATCAGATCATGGAGAAAGCCAAGCGGCTCGGCCGTCCGCTGGAGCGCGTCCACTCGGTTCGCGGCGAGATCGAACAGTTGCAAAGAGATATGCTAGAGCAGTTTTGAGTACTGAGTAACGAGTGCTGAGTACTGAGTCTCCTCCTCCCCCTCAGGACTCGTTACTCAGGACTCAGCACTTGTTTACGTGATCCAATGCCCCCGAAGCCACGCAAAAAACCTGCTAAACGGGTTTTCCAACCCCTTCCCAAGAACAGCTTCTGGATCGAAAGCGACGCCTACGACCGCCGCGTCTGGGGCCAGCTACGAATAGATTCTCCATCGCTCCGCGAACTGGAGGATAAAGGAAACACGCTGCTGCCCCACTTCGGCTCTTTGCTGCAGGATATTTTTTGCCTCCTTTTCAAGTACAACATCAATTTTCTCAAAGACCCCGAGGTCTTGCCCAGTGCCCTGCTCAATCAGAAATTTCTCCATGGCGTCCAACAAGGCGGTCAATACGGAATATTGCGCGAGCAGACGTTGCTCAACGAAGCACACTCCGGCCTTTCGACGCTGATCTTGGGCGAGCGCTTGCTGGCGCTGGTGCGCGAAGAAAAGCTTCTCACTCGCCGCGACCTGCGCGACCTTTGGGATATTCAAAAGCAGGAAGAACTGGTCAGCCAGACGATGGAGGAGTACGAAAACGCCGACACGATTCCCGAGGGGGAGTTATCGGAAGAAGGCAAGAAGGCGCTGCAAAAGGCCAAGGACAAGATGACCGGCGAGGTTCAGGGAGCCGAAGCATTATTGCGGCACAAGACGGCGCAGCTCAAGGAAGACTTGAAGCAAATCGAGGCTCAGGCGATGAACCGCCTCCAGGCCGAAACGATAAAGGTGGCGCAAGAGATCGAAGACGCCGCCGAACAAGCGGAGACCTGGGGCGATACCATCGGCACGGGGCAAAAGTCGCCGCCGGGCCAGAAACTGGAACTTGGACGGCGCCTCGCCGGCAACGAGAAGCTCAAGAAGCTCGCGCGCATGGTCGGCCGGATGAAGTTCCATGCTCTGGCGCTGCGCAAGAAAGTCTTCGAGCGCGCCAGCGAAGAGGTCCTGGAAGTGGAGCGTGGCGATTCGTTGCACCGGTTGCTGCCGCATGAGTTGCTAATGCTCCATCACCCCGTGTTGCGCAAAGACTTCCAGCGCCGATTTCTTGACCAGGAGCTGATTCAATATTCGCTGCGCGGCGTCGAGGAAAAAGGCAAAGGACCGATGATCGTCTGCCTCGACGGCAGCTCGTCCATGGCCGGCGACAAGGAAATCTGGTCCAAAGCGGTGACGCTGACGCTGCTGGAGATCGCCCGCAAGCAGCGCCGCCTGTTTCGCTCCATTTGTTTTTCATCGGCGGAAACGCCGCTGCAAATCCTCGACATGAATCCGCGGGACCGCTACCAAGCCGATACCAAGACCATCATGGACTTAGCCGAGTACTTTCCCGGCGGCGGCACCGACTTTCAGCGCCCATTGGACGCGGCGCTGGAGTGTTTAGGACAATCCCGTTTCAAGAAAGGTGACATCATCTTTATCACCGACGGAGAATGCCAGGTCGAGCCCGAGTGGGCGATGCGATTTCGCGCCGAAAAAGAGCGACTCGGCTTCTCGCTTTTCTCCATCTTGATCGATGTCGGCAGCAGCTCGCTGGGCACCCTGAAGGAATTCAGCGACCGGATCACGACGATCAAGCAACTGACCGGCGACGAGGCCAAGGAGATTTTCCTTGAATTTTAAGCTATTTGAAGGCGAAAAAAGGTATTACTTTAGCCTTGACGGGGCCGAACCAGAACCGGCTATTTCTCGATGATATGCGTGACGAGTCGGACTCGATAAGCTCTGGCGGATTCCGTGTCAGGTTTTGGTGTTCTGCTTTTCACTTCCGGTTGTCTAACAAAAAAGCCCGACTGGGTTATACCCAATCGGGCTCTCGAAAAACGAGTCGCCGCCACCCTCACCGCTTCTTTTCCAGAGCCACGGGCCGGACCATGATGCTTAACTAAAACTGGCGCTCTTATTGGATAGATGCCCCGTAGATGTCAAACGGTCAAGATTCCGAGACAGAGACTCGCGTTTTCGCGCCAAGAGGCCAAGACGCAAAGCAGGCGCCCCTATCCTCGGTTGACTCGCGACTGTGGACCTTCTAGTCCGTGATGATCTCTCCTGGGTCCAGGAAACCGTCGAGTTAGAGCGTGATTTTTTCCCGTTTCACCGTTCGGTAAATTTCGGCTAGTGATTTACCACGCCAGAAACGTTTGATCTCCTTGACGGTATCTCCCTCGCCGCGCTCAAAGGCCACTAAAAAACGAGTGGCCTTAGCGATACCCATTTTTCGTACAAGAGTCTTCCAGCCTTCCAAGATCAACGCCTCTTCAACTTTCTCAGCGGGTTTTCCCATAGTTCACCACCTCATTTTCGCAATGAAAACCTCGGGATTCATAACTTCCAGAGAACGGACCTCATTTTCGACGACCAGCGAGAGGGGCTTTCTTCTGAATCTTCTCGTCACAGCGTCGTCACAAGTAAGGAAATATTGCGCTTCCCCCATAACGCCACTAGCTGCGTGGAACGCATCGCGCGGCTTTAACTTGAATCTTCTCACGATCTCGTCGGCAACGGCAAGAGTTTGGTCGCTCGCGGTGTGAAAGCCCTTACTCAAATCAAGATATGCAAAGACCTTGGCTCTTTTGGCCGGCAAGACGATTCGCCGAAGCTCGAACATCAGGATATCGGAAATGAAAAAGACCGCCTCATTGTTGTTTATCTTTTCGAGAATGCGTCCGAAAGCCTCGGTCTCTCTACGAACCCTCGCTCCCGTCTGATCATCGAACGGCCGGCAAAGTACGTTGGTGTCAAGATACAAACGAATCGCCACGGCGTGGTTGCCCCCGGGTTGGCTTTCCTCTTGATATCATAAACTTTAAAGTGGAGGGTCTAGCTGCGTGACTCCATGCGGCAGCGCACATCACTGCGCTAATTATTAGAGCACAAAGCGTGAATCTTACGGGGCATCCTTGTCGGTCACTCCTAATCCGTTCACTTCTAACCTGCCTTTTCAGCTTTGCGCGGATAAAGCGCGTCCACCATGGCACGTTTGTGATACAAGGGCGTGCCGAGATACTGATACAGCGAATGCGCCAAGACGCTGTGCGCCATCAAGGGATGCTTGTAATCGGTCCCAGGCCCGGCGAACACCATGTGCGAAAAGTTGCACGACTGGTAGTACGCCTCGCTGGCCACCGCCTTGGCTTGGTGCACGTTCGCCGCCGCTTCGATTCCCGAATCGATCTTCCAGAGAGTCTCGTAGGTGATCCAGCGTGCGCCATCGAGGTGGATCGAAATATCGACGCAATGGTCCTGCACCCGCTGGAACCGCCCGATGGGTTGGCCGAAGACCACCCGCGTGCGGGTGTATTCATTGGTCATTTCGAAAATCTCCTGGCAGGCGCCGACTTTGAAGGCGCAGAGAATCGGCAGCGCCTTTGTGAGCGCGCGTTCAACTATGACCCAGTCGCCGACGAAGTTGTCGGCGATGACCGCCACGTTGTCGAAGCGAACTTCCGCGGCGCCGATCATAAAACCCGAAATCGGCTTGACCGACACTCCCGGCGCGTTTCTGTCGACCAGCGCAAGCACGATTCCGCCGCTCTCCGCGCGCGCGGCGCAAATAAAGCTCGTCGCCGCTTCGCCATCGTAAACGAAACGCTTCGTCCCAGTTAACTTAAAACCCGCGGCTATTTTACTCAGGCGAGTTTGCACCGATCTCGGTCCCCACTGAATGGGATCGTCCGAAATCGCCGGGATGACGATGGCCCGGCCGCGGCAAATTTCCGGCAGCAGCGTCTTCTTCTGCGCCTGGGAGCCGCCCGCCAAAATGATCTCGGCCGCCAAAACGCCCGACGAAAAATAAGGTCCCGGCAGCGGCCCGCGGCCGAGCTCTTCAAACACCACGGCGCAATCCGTACAGGTAGTGCCAGCGCCGCCGTATTCTTCGGGGAGCATCATGCCGAGCCAGCCGACCTCTGCGGTCTTTTTGTATAGCTCCGGGAGAAAGGCGACCTTTTTCTGGAACCAGTCGGTGATCACATAGGGGGGCGCTTCGGCTTTCAAGAAGTCCGCCGCGACTTTTTTCATCATGCTCTGATCTTCGGCTAGCTTGAGGTCCATGACTGTATCTCCTTATTTCACTCCACCGTGGTCGGCGCGGATTCCTGCGACGGGCGGCCGAGGCCGAGCCGGCGGGCGATGATCAGCCGGTCCGTGTCCAGCGTGCCGCCGCCGTGGAGCCAGCCGGGCCCGCTGCGCACGGTGTATTCGAAATCGGCCACTTCATGAACCGAGCCATCCGGCACCAACGCGTCGTAGCCTAGAATCCGCTGCACTCGCTCGGAATTGCGCAACCGCACCATGCGCTGGAAGTAGATGAATTGGGCGCCCCCGTAAGGATGCGGATCGCGCACGTAACGATGCCAGAAGTTGCGCAGCCCCATGAGTCTCTGGACATCGAGGTCGATAAGCAGATCGGCAATTTCATCGCGGACATCTTGATCCTCCATGAGGCTTTCACCGTCGAATTCAGTCTTCTGGCAGTGCTCGACGAGCCGTTTGAAAAGCGGGTTTTCCGTCACGCTGCCGCCGCCGCCATGTTCGAGCTCCAAATAGCTGTTGGCGACTTTCCAACCATTGTTCTCGCCGCCGACCAGATATTTCGCCGGCACCCTGACGTTGTCGAAGAAAACGGCGTTCTTGATTCCCATCATCAAGTGCAAATGTTGGATCGTGATGCCGGGCAGATTCGCAGGGATGTAAAGCCAGCCGAGGTTCTCGTGGCGCTTCCCAGCGGGATTGGTGCAGACAATGGTCCAGAGAAAATCGGGCGGCAGATGGTGACCGACCATGATCTTTTGGCCATTGACGACGTAATGATCGCCGTCGCGAATCGCTTTGGTCTGGCAGTTGGCGAGATCACTGCCGCCCTGGGGCTCAGTGAGAACTTGCCACACCGCCAACTCGCCACGCATCATCGGCGGCAAAAACTCGATCTTTTGCTCCTCGGTGCCAAACTTCAGCACCGCGGGAGCGACCAACCGGGCCAGGGTGTAGAAGACTGAGCCCAGCGGCAAGCCGTAGCGGTCGATTTCGGTCTCCAAGACAAACTGATGGTCGAGGCTCAAACCGGCACCGCCGTATTTCACCGGATAGGTTGGAAACAACCAGCCTCTTTTTCCCAACTTAGTTGCCAACTGGCGGCGAAACTTGTACTCCTCATCATTTTCACGGGTCGACCAGATCCCCGACCAGCGCAAGTGCTCGGCGCCGCGCATGTTTTCCGCGAGCCAGTCGCGCACCTCTTTGCGAAATGCGCTGATCTCCGGCGTATCCGGTTGTAAGCTGAAATCCATAGGTCAATCTCCTTTCCCGGAACTGCCTCGACCATCGTGCAGCTCCTACTCTTTGCTTCTACTACAACTGGCCTTGAACAGGCAAAGCATAAATCTGATCGAAAAGCGAAATCGCAACGCATTGCATCATCTTGCGGTTGTGATAAACGATTCCCCCAGCACGACTACGCCGCAACCAAAATGGGAAAAGTCGGACTCACCACGAAGGCACGAAGGACACGAAGGTTTTCGTAGGGTGCGCTTCGCGCACCGGTCGGTCTCGGACTATCTCTCGCAAAGACGCAAAGGCGCAAAGGGAACTCATTGTCATTTCGAACGAAGAGAGAAATCTTTCCTAGATCCCTCGCATTCGCTCGGGATGACAGGTCTTGGGCCTGTCACTTAGCGCCTTGGCGCGAGCAATATCCGAATCCGAGAGATTTCGACTCCCGGGAAATTTGCGCAAGCCGCGGAAATTATCATGGCGAGTAGTACAGAGTTCGCAGAGTTCGGAGTATCTTATAATCGAAAACTCTTTCCTCCGCGCCTCTGCGGTGAGTTTTATTGGGCTACGAAAGGACCAGGGCATGGACAAGAGAGTTAATTTTCTTTTCATCATCACCGACCAGCAGCGCGCGGATCATCTCGGCTGCTACGGCAACCCGGTCGTGCAAACGCCGAACATCGACGGCCTCGCCAAGTCGGGAACCCGCTTCGACCGCTTCTACGTCGCCACGCCGATTTGCATGCCGAATCGGGCCACGCTCATGACCGGCCGAATGCCCTCGCTCCACGGCTCGCGCCACAACGGTATTCCGCTATCGCTCACCGCGACCACCTTCGTCGACATCATGCGCGCCGCGGGTTACGACACCGGGCTCATCGGCAAGTGCCATCTGCAAAGCATCAACGACGCTGTTCCGAAAATCGGCATGCCCGAACCCGACTCCGATCTCATTCTGCCACCGGAACATCTCCGCGAAGCCGATAAGACATGGCGGTTGCACGGGCGCTACGATCAGGAGCTTCCTTCGACCTGGCGCGACGAACCGGACTTCGAGCCCACGCTGCCCTATTACGGATTCGATCACGTCGAGCTCGCCATCGGTCATGGCGACCAAACTTTCGCCCATTACGAGCGCTGGCTTAAGGCGCGCCATCCAGACCCCGCCTCCTTGCGTGGCGCGCAAAATCAACTGCCGGGCAACGATTACATCGCGCCCCAGGCCTGGCGCACGAGAATTCCGGAAGAGCTTTATTCGACCTCGTACGTCGCCGAGCGGACGATTGCCTTCTTAGAGCAGCATGCAAGCGGTGACAGCAATCCCTTCTTTCTGCAGTGCTCTTTTCCCGATCCCCATCACCCGTTCACGCCGCCGGGAAAGTACTGGGACATGTACGATCCAAGATCGATTTCGCTGCCGCCCTCATTCCATTCCGGCGAGCGGCCGATACCATCCCAGCTCCACGAACTCTACGACGAGCGCGCGCTCAACAAAGCCAACAAAGACGGGCAACGAACATTCGCGGTGAACGAGCGCGAGGCCCGCGAGGCGATCGCCCTTACCTACGGCATGATCACGATGATCGACGACGCCATCGGCCGGATTCTTTCCCGGCTTAAAAGCCTCGGCTTGGGTTCGAACACGGTGATCATTTTTACCACCGACCACGGCGACTTTATGGGCGATCACCAACTACTGCTCAAGGGCGCGCTGCACTATCGCGGATTGATCCGCGTGCCCTTTATTTGGCAGGATCCGTCGCTAAAACAAGCGCGCTTGATCAACTCCGGTCTTTGCGGCACGCTCGACCTGGCGCGCACGATCCTGGAGCGCGCGGGCCTGGCGGGACACAACGGCATGCAAGGCCAGAGTTTACTACCGGCGGTCGAAGGGAAAACGACGGATCATGATTCGCTGATTATTGAAGAACACCAGCGGCGCGGCTACATGGGGTTCAAGAATAACTTCCGCGCGCGCAGTTTGATCACCGCGGATTATCGCCTGACTCTTTACGAGGGCGCGGACTGGGGCGAGCTGTATGACTTCTGCAACGATCCGCACGAGCTGAACAACCTGTGGGATGACCCGAAGTCGAAGAACTTGCGCGCCGAGCTCACCGAAAAGCTCGCGCGCAAGATGATGGAACTCACGGATTTAAGCCCACTGGCCACGCACCACGGTCCGTAGGCCGTTACCAGTCCCTCCCGCAGGTTGCTCAAAAAGATCTCAGATGCGAGGCGCGCGATGAATCGACGAGCGGAGGCGTACTCAGTCAGTACGTTGGAGCGAGGCGATTGAGCGCAACGAAGCAGATGAGGCTTTTTCAGCAACCTGCTACGGTTTTACGGCTGACGCGATCAGCGCCGGCATCGGCAGCTCGACGACATCGCCTTTCGTGTACTTCGCCAGCTCCGCGCGCATAGCGTCGCAGATTTTGCCCAAGACTGTCGGCTTTTGCGCGCGCAGCAAGCCGGCCGTGCGCACGGTGCTGTCCTTCATCGCATTGAATAATCCATCACCCGCAGGCAAGCGCCACACCTGCGCTACCTTCGTTACCGTCGGCGCAGTGAAACCCGCCAGCAGCAATGATTGGCGGCATTCTTCGGCATCGCTGTAACGGAAAAACGGCGGCCCTTCCGGCAGCTCGATTCTCGGCTCGCCATGGGCTTCGACGGCGCGCAGCACGATGCCGAAGCCGATGGTTTCTTCGGGCTTGGCCCAGACTGAGAAAGCAAAGCGCCCGCCGGGCCGCAGAACACGATGAGCTTCCGTGATCGCTTGTTCGGGGCGGGCGAGATGGAGGATGCCGAAATTCATGACCGCAGCCTCGAACAGGCCATTGCCCAGAGGCAACTCTTCAGCATCCCCTTCCCGGAAGTCCAGGTCGGGATAAAGAAGATGTGCTTGGTCCACCATGCCCTTGGAGAAGTCCACGCCGAGCGGAATGGCGCCGCGCTTGGCTGCCGCAGCCGCGATGTAACCCGGCCCGCTGGCGATGTCGAGAAGCTTCATTCCCTTCTTGACGCGAACCGCATCGAGAAGCGGTCCGATCGCTTGAGTCGTGAGGCTACCGAAAGCTTGATGATAACCGTCCGGAATGCTCTCCCAACCCGCCAGCTCAAAAGCGTGAAATTTTTCCAGTTCGAGAATCATAATTGTGACTCACCGCGATTGATAACCAATTTTTACATCGCCTCGCGGTTGTTGTAAACGGCTTACCTCCTGATTCTTAGTTCTCCATCAGCGTAAACGTCTCACCTTGACGGCAAGCTTGGGTGTTTACGACGTTCGCCCGGGGGGTCTGGACGCCAAGCGCGACGACATCACCATTCACATCCTCGGCGACGGAGGACTGTCTCTTTAGGTTTGACTTTCAAGATGTCAAATCACTCGCGACTCGAACCTTCACGACTAATACTTCACCTCCACCAAAAACAACCCGGACGCCGGAGCCGTCGCTCCAGCTTTGGTTCGATCGCGCGCTTCGAGTAACTCTCGGAACGATTGCGGCGTGCCCAGGCTACGGCCGACATCCACTAACGTGCCGACGATGTTGCGCACCATATGGCGGAGAAATGCCGTCGCCTCGATGGTGAAGACCAGAAGCTCATCGCGTTGATCGAATGACACGCGGTAGACTTTTCGAACTGGATGGGCCGCGTCGCAGCCGGCGGCGCGGAACGAGGAGAAATCATGTTCGCCGAGCAGGCATTGAATCGCCTCCCGCATAGCCTGCAAATCCAGCAGCTCGTGCAGATGCCAGGCGCGGTTCCGATGGAACGGCGAAGGCGTCGAGCGATTGAGGATGCGATATTCGTAAACGCGGGCGCGACCATCGCGCCGGGCGTCAAAGGAATCCGCGACGATCTCGACTTCTTTGATCGTGATGTCAGCCGGCGTGAGCGCGTTGAGAGCGCGCTGGATGCGGTACGGATCGAAACCCTTGTCCGAATGGAAATTGACGACTTGCCCCAGCGCATGCACGCCCGCGTCGGTGCGCCCCGACCCTGTCACACGGATGGGCTTTCCCAGAAATGTCAAAACCGCTCGTTCGAGAACCGATTGGATGGTTTCGCCGCTGGGCTGGATCTGCCAGCCGTGGTAATTCGTCCCATCGTATTCGACGGTGAGTTTGATATTCACGGAGAGCGTGCGTGTTTCTATAGTAACGGTTATAAATAAGTTTACATACCCCTCACCCTAAGGGAACCTAAGAAGTTTCCCCTCCCTTGACGGGAGGGGATTAAGGGGAGGGTGATTTATGTCAACACACTTATTGCTTTCACTATAGTAACGGTTTTCGATTTGAAACCGGCAAGCCGCAGATTTATGATTTGGGAATATCTTTCTTTGGATCGAGGAAAGGTTTGCGCACGACCGTTGCCGGGCGGCCCTTGGTTCCCGGCACCATCACCGTGAACTTCGTGCCCAACTCCGCGTGTTCGATGGGCAGCATCGCGTAGCCGATATTCCGCTTCAAGCGCGGCGAATAGATCGCCGAGGTCACGTGGCCGATATCCCCACCCCCGCTCCGTACCAGCCACCGGGTCATATTGAACTCGATGGGCCGCCCGCCGATCTCGACACCGACCAACTTTCGCCGCACCCCTTGAGCTTTGATCCGCCGTAGACACTCTTTGCCAATGAAGGCGTCACGTTGTTCAAGGTCCACAAGCCAGCCAAGTCCGACTTCGTAGGGATTGTCCGCGAGCGTCATATCCGCGCCGTAGTTGAGAATCCCCGCTTCGATACGCCGGATGTCGGAGGGTCCGGTAGGAGCGATCTTATAGCGCCGCCCTGTCTTAAGGATTTTCTCCCAAAGTTCGACGCCCCGCTTCGGATCGCAGAGAAAAATCTCGTAGCCAACCTCCCCGGTCCAGCCCGTCCTCGTGATCACCAGAGGGATGCCGTCGAGATTCGACTCGATGAAATCATAATAGGGAAGATTCAAGATGCTCGCGCCGAACAGGTCGGCCATCAGAGCCCTGGATTTAGGTCCTTGTACTTGCAGAGGGAAAACATCGACCTCGCGGACCTCGACCTTAAGGCCGCTCGCCAGCGCCACGCCTTTGGCCCAGAGGAGAACATCGCTGTCGGCCAGGGCGAGCCAAAAACGATTTTCGCCCAACCGCAGCAACACCGGGTCGTTAATGATGCCGCCGTCCTCCGCCGTGATCAGCACATATTTAGCTTGGCCGACCCGGCACTTGTCGAGATCGCGAGGCGTGAGCTGGTTGGCGAGCGTAAAGCCGTCCGGCCCGCTGATCTCGACGATCCGCTCAACACTGACGTCCCAGAGCGTCACATCGCGAACCAACTTCCAGTATTCCTTGACCGGGTCGCTGTAACAGTTCGGCAAATACATGTGGTTGTAGACCGTATAGCCTTTGCAGCCGTGCCGCTGAGTGGCTTCAAAGTATGGCGAGCGGCGCACCCGCGCGCCGCGGCCGATCTTCGAAATGTCAAACGCTTTGGCCATAAATTAGATACCTAACTTGGCAAGATTGAACAGAACGACTCCAGGAAAATTTATCCCGCCAAGGCGCCAGTGAAACAAAATCCAAAATCCGAAGCACCAAATCCGAAACAAACCGCAGCCAAATAAACCCAAAACTGAAGAAAATCCAAAACCCCGAATTCAGATTGAAGTAGTTTGAAATTTTCTGTTTTTTGAACAGTTGAATTTGTTTCGAGTTTCGTGCTTCGGATTTCGTGCTTCGAATATTGGTACTTTGCGTCAGTTCGACTTCGCTCAGGACATGCTTGGCGAGAGGTATGGTTTTTCCGATCCCTTCTTCGTTTCCGAATTTCAAACACTTTTGG
>JACPFE010000254.1 GCA_016183145.1 Deltaproteobacteria bacterium
GACCATTCAAGAAGACCGCGATACGGTTATGCGCATGGTTCGAGCCCATGTCGAGGGCATCGCTTATTTTAAGACTCACAAGGACTTCAGCTTGAAAGTCTTGAGCAAGTATCTGAGGACCAACGACCGCGAGCTCCTGGAAGGATCCTACGAGATCTACAAGCCCTTTTTCATCTCTGTGCCCTATCCGATCATGAAGGGGCTGGAGGCGACCTACGATTACGTCGCGACGACGAAACCGGAGATTCGCAATCGCAAGCCCGAAGAGTTCATGGACCCGAGCTTCATCGCCGAGCTGGACAAGAGCGGGTTTATCAAGAAACTTTACGAGGTAAGTAGGCAGTAGGCAATAGTTAAGAGGGGAGAGGCGTGAGGCATGAGCAAGAATAAAGGGCCAGAGATGCGCGCCTTGGCATCAGTGATCCGCTCAATGGTCGTGCCGTTGTCGGATGAAAGCGTTTCCTACGACTACCAGCAGCGCGGCCAACGGCAACAAAGTCGCAAGCGGCGAGGATCGTGCCAGCAGAACTCCGCCAACCAGTGCGCCGACACAATAGAGAACCACCACGCCTGCGAGCACCCCCACGCGCTGTTCCCAGGGCATCGAAGGCGATTTTTCGACGGAACCGTCTCCGGCGGTTCTTGGGACGGGTAACGGGGCGGCCCTCGAGCGGAGCCAGCCCAACAAATCCACCATCAGACTCGTGATCGTGCCGGTGATGTACGTGGTCGCGATGCCCGGCACACCGAGCCGGCGCACCGCGGCCGATTGAATTCCCATGGCGAGAGACGATAGGGCGATTAGCAATAAGATAGCGCCGCCGGCGCGCTCGCTTGCGCCCAACGAATAGGCTGCGGAGAAAATCGCCAGGACGAATGCTTCGAGCGCGAGGGCGGCCGTGACCGCCACCGGCCATTCCGTTGGCTTGGAATCGCGCTCGACGATGATGGCGCCGACAAAGACACCGGCGCTGAAGCCGAGTAAGGCGAGGATATTCCTCAATGCCGCGCGCACCTCTCCCTGCGCCAGCGCCAAGCCTAATAGGACCGTATTGCCGGTCATCATCGCCGTGAAGACGTAACCGAGCCCCAGGTAGCTTATCGCATCGATGCTTCCAGCTGCCAGGGTGAGAGCCAGCAGCATCGATTCCCGTCCTAAAGTGGGATACGAGAGCCCCTTCGCCTTGGCCATTCGTCATTCCCCGCGCATCCTTAAGAATGCGCCCCGCGCACGGATCTTCATGCGCCGCTATTGAACCTTGCGCTCGACAAAAAGCGAAAGTTTTTTTGCCTCATCAATGATCCGCGCAGCATCTTCGGGCAGCAGGAATCTTTCATCGACCAGCGTGCGCGCCGCTCGGCTCACCCGGTGCACATAGTCGGCCTGGTCCTTATAGCGTTCTTCTATGGATAAGCGCGGATCGCCGGTATTACGCCGCTCGGCTTTTGTCTTCGCAAAAGGGATGAAGGAGCCGAGAAGGCCGGCCAATTCGTCTTCGGCCAATCCGGGCGGTCGCAGGTTCCAGCCAGCGTAGGTGCCGATGGGGACTTGAACGGCGGGCAGGCGGATTCCCGCGATGTCGTTGCCGTCACGGTCAACCTTCGGCACGAGTATCGTGTAGGCGCCGTTGCCGATCGGCCGCGGCGGGTGAAGGTCCATCCGTCCACGCTGAATATTCGGGCCGTAGTCCAAAAAAAGCTGGCGATTGTAGAGACCGTAATAGCGCACGCCGGGAATATTGGGAAAGCGCGTGCTGCTTCGATCGGGGCGTGCCAGCGTGCCGTCCTGAACTTTCGGATACTGGCTCGGCGGCGGCGGAATGCCTTTGGTGACCCACAAATCCAGCGCGACCGTCAGCGCGCGCAAGACATCGCCGGCGGGAAGCGGATTGACGCGCTGCTGCGTATCTTCTTTTACGGCTTCCGAGCCGAAGGGGCTGTTGTGCTGCGCGCTGGCGATGACGTAAATACGAACCTTGTCAGGGATAACGAGATCGTCGCCTTTCCCGTCCATGTGCGCCAGGCAGCCGCGCTTCTGCCAATACTCCGTCGAGGTCTGCGTGTGAAATACATACGGGTCGGTCTTCGGGCGCTTGAGGATGCCGTCGCGCCTGCCGGTCTGCGCATCTCTGATAACGTTATAGGCGTGGGGAAAAAGCTCGGGATCGAGCTGATTCGTATGTTGCTGTGACGAAGTGACGGGGCGACCGAATTCGTAATTCAGAAACAATCGGCCGCCACCGGCGACATGCGGCGCAATGGCGTCGAAGACTTTGCGATGTGCCTCGTCTTCATTGAAGCCGTGATAAACGAAGTCGCGGAGAAAACGCCCGCTTTGGGAACGGCCCCAGGCGTAGGCGTGGGTGATGCCGGTGAGCCCCCCCCTGTATCTCCCCCCGTCGCGGGGGGAGAATGAAAGAGGGGGGCTCGCGATTCGGGAGCGGGTGAGGGTGACCGCTTGCTTGGCTATGGCCAGGGGATTCGGCCGTCCGGCGGCGTCTTTCGATCGATAGCGCAGGAAAGAAACTAGATCGCGAACGACCGCGAAGCCCAAGCCGAGAACCAACGGGTTCTTCGCGCGGTAGATAAACTCATAAATATGGCCGGGTTTGAATCCAGACGGCAAGTAAAGATGATTACTGCTGGGCTTTATGGTTTCTCTGCCCGTGCGCGGACTTTTCTCGCACGAGGCAAACTCCCATTTCGGGAAAGGGATCGGAATCCTCGGTCCGTAGGATTTTTCGCGAACGGTGAGCGATGCGCGAATTTTGTCGCGCGACACGGCCGGGTAACTCTTCACCCGCTCGTCGGCGCTCAGCGGCTGGGACTTCACGCCATTTTCGTCGGCGACGATCTCGGTGCGGACTTTACTCACGATGGGCTCGCCGCGGTCGGTCGCGACCGGCACCTTCAGCGCCAGCCAGTCTTTTACCGGCAGCAGATCCCCCTGCCAGCCGCACCAGACAATGGTGTACCCCTGGCGCATGAGAAAACCGTTGCCGGCATCTTCGACAGTACTCGGATCATTGCTCTGGGGCGCGTCGTTGAGAAAGGCTACGATACGCTTGCCGCCGCGGTTGGGCGCGTCGAAGAATATCTTGCCGTTGCTGCGCGCCATGTCCAGCGGCTTCAAGATACAAAAGTCGCTGGAGTATTCGGCGCGCCCGCGCCGGTTGCGCGGCGCTTTGCCGAGATTGACGATGATTTTATTGAGCCGGTTTTTCGGATCGACTTCGCCGTAGACTTTTCCTACCAGCTTTTCGTAGGCGCCGGTGATGGGAAACTCGTAACTGTTCGCGAAGGGTTCTCTTCGTGTAATGACGAGACGGGTAAGCATGGTTGAGTTCCTCGTCGATGCTCTAGCCGGGTCCCTTGTCCTCTGTCAAGCTTTTTCAAGTTTGGGTAGTGGTTCAGTGTCATTTCAACGCCGCATCGATGTAGGGGCAGGCCTACGTGCCTGCCCTCCGAACGGGCAACCACATAGGGTTGCCCCTACGAATTTTTGCGAAACTGAACCACTACCCATGTTTGCGTGGCAAGCGAAACGTGCCAAGCGAGACCTTGACAAGGCGCGCACTGTGGGAATAGCCTCCCTTTAAAGTTCCGGAGATCGGGCAGGATTATGCGATCGATTCGTCGTTGAGGTTCGCATCATATCCTTGGGGGGTAGCAACAATGTCGATCAGAAAAGATTGTTCGATGTGGCTCGCTGGTATCGCAATGATGACCCTGGCGTTTGCGGCGCCGTCTTCGCGGGAGTCCATGGCGGCTTCCATTGAAAACGTCGCCATGATGAAGGGGGCCGATCGCCAAAAGATTCTAGTCGAGGGGGCGCGCAAAGAAGGCAAGCTCATGTGGTACACGACGCTGATCGTGGACCAGGTGGTGCGGCCGGTGAAAGAGGCTTTTGAGAAAGAGTACCCCTTTATCCAAGTGGAGTTCTATCGCGGTAACGCCGAGAACCTGGTGCGCAGAATGCTCGCCGAGTACCAGGCGAAAAGATACGATGCCGATCTTGTCGACGGCACGGTTTCGCCGGTGATGGTCAAGCGCGCCGGTTTTCTCCAGCCCTTTTATTCCCCCTATTTTGCCGAGTATCCGGCCGAGCTGAAGGATCCCCAGGGTTTCTGGGGATCGACGAATCTTTATTTTCTGACGCCCGGCTATAACACGCGCATGGTTAAAGCAAGCGAGCTGCCGAAGACCTATGAGGATTTGCTGAATCCACGCTGGAAAGGGCAGATGATGTGGTCGACCAGCCGCGGCTCCGGCGCGCCGATATTCATCGGCAATATGCTCATGTCGATGGGACAGGAAGCGGGCAAGGCTTACCTGCAGAAGCTGAAAGGCCAGAACATCGCCAAGAGCACCGCCAGCAACCGGCAGATTTTAGATTTGACCATCGCCGGCGAATATCCGATCGCGCTGCATATCTTCAATCATCACGCCTACATCAGCAAAACGGCGGGCGCGCCGGTCGATTGGTATGCCATAGAGCCGGTGACCGCGACGATCCAAACCATTGCGTTGGCAAAAAATACGCCTCACCCCCATGCGTCAATGCTGTTACTGGATTTTGTCTTATCGGAGAAAGGGCAAAAGGTTTTTCAACAATCCAACTATTTGCCGTCGCATCCCAGGGTGCCGGCGAAGCAGGCGGATCTGAAGCCGGGCGCGCGATTCAAAAAGGCCGTTTACATGACCCCGGATATCCAGTTCGACAAGGGCAACGAGTGGGTCGACTATTTTCAAAATCAATTTCTCAAGTGACGCCAAAGGCTCTCCGTGGCCCGACAACCACCATCCGAGACCCTTGATCTTTCTTTGAAGTCCGGCCGGGACCGAGCGGCGCGCGGTGTTTTCGGATTCCATGCCGCTGCTCGTCTAGCCCCCGAAAGCTGGGTGCTCATCGGGGTCTCGGTGCTCACCGCCTATCTCGTCCTGCCGCCGCTCTATTCGGTTCTCCAAACCAGTCTCTTTACCACCACGCTCACCGGCGAGCTGGATGAGTTCACGCTGCGTTTTTACGAAGATCTCTTTCGTGAATTCCAGGTTCTCGAGCCGTTTCTCAACACTCTCTATTTTTCCACCGGCAGCGCGTTGCTCGCGACCCTGATCGGCGGCCTTGTGTCCTGGATCGTGACGCGGACGGATACGCCGCTGCGGGGTTTGGGATATTTCACCGCGTTCGCCTCCTTCGGCACGCCGTTCATCCTGTACACCATCGGATGGCTGCTGCTGCTCGGCAAGGCCGGCCCGGTGAATTACTGGTTGGGCCGGCTGCTGGACCAGAAGGGATTGTTGAACATCTACTCCCTGGGAGGCATGGTGTTCGTCGAAGCGCTGCTCTGGTCGCCGTTCGTTTTTCTCATGATGGCGGCGTCGTTCCGCTCCATGGATCCGTCTCTAGAAGAGGCTTCCGCGGTGTGCGGCGCGCGCGTTGGCCAGACGCTGCGCCGGATTTCGCTGCGGCTCATGCTGCCGGCTTTTTTCTCCGTGCTGTTGCTCATCTTTATCCGCGCCTTCGAATCCTTCGAGATCCCGGCGCTCGTCGGACTCCCCGGCGACATTCGCGTGCTCACCACGGCGATCTTGCTCGACGCGCAGCGCATGCCGCCGACTTACGGCAGAGCCGGCGCTTTCTCCGTTCTTTTGATGCTGGTGGTGGCCGGCACGCTTTACATTTACTTTCGCGTGACCCGGGAGGAGTCGAGTTTCCACACGATCACGGGAAAAGGGTATCGGCCCGCTCTGATTCCCCTCGGTCGCTGGCGTTATCTTGCTGCCGCGGGATTGCTGGTTTACTCTTTCGTTCTTTTGGTGCTGCCGTTTCTAATCATTCTCTGGGCATCGCTACTGCCATTTTACATCCAGCCGTCTTTTGAGGCGCTGTCGAAGCTCACGCTCAAGAACTATGTTTTGGCGATTCACTTTCCCAAGATCACCGATGCGATCAAGAACAGCATCCTGCTCGGTCTCGGCAGCGCCACCGTCGTCATGGTGCTGACGACGCTCGCTTCCTGGATTCTCGTGCGCACGAAATTGCGCGGGCGCTGGCTGCTGGATTTGCTGACGACCCTGCCGCTTTTGTTCCCCGGCATCGTCATGGGCTTGGCGATCATGCGCTTTTACCTTATCGTGCCGATCCCGATTTACGGCACGCTATGGATTCTGCTCGCGGCCTTCGTCACCCGTTACATTCCCTACGGCATTCGATACACCCATGCCGGCCTCTTGCAACTGCACCGCGAATTGGAAGAGGCCGCCTATGCCTCCGGCGCGTCTTGGGCGAACGCCATGCGGCGCGTCACGTTGCCGCTGCTGACGCCGTCGTTCTTGGGCGGATGGGTCTTCGTGTTTCTGCTCTCGGCCAAAGAGCTTTCCATGTCGATTCTGCTTGTGAGCCCGCGCACTCAGGTGGTCTCCGTCGCCGTCTACGAGCTTTGGGAGAACGGTCAGGTCGGTGAGCTGGCCGCCTTCGGCGTCATCTGGACGACCA
>JACPFE010000255.1 GCA_016183145.1 Deltaproteobacteria bacterium
AGCGCACCTTTTGTTGCTTTGACATC
This sequence comes from Deltaproteobacteria bacterium, assembly GCA_016183145.1. Classification (GTDB taxonomy): domain Bacteria; phylum Desulfobacterota; class Binatia; order UBA9968; family UBA9968; genus JACPFE01. The sequence continues at coordinate 27 of JACPFE010000255.1, forward strand.
GCCTCGCCTCCCGTGGTCACGCCAATACAATAACATGGATCGCAGATGGATTGATAATCGAGTCTGAAGATTGTTCGGTGACACTCGACCTTGACAGCCCGAAGGCCTTGCCTAAGTCAAGTGATCGAGCAGGGCCGCGGAGTCAGCCGTGAACATTTTGATCGAATATTTCTCGACGGTTTTGCTCGACTTCCCCGTGCCGCGATAGTCGAACAGGATGACCCTGCAATCAGTCGGCATAGCGACCCAGCCATTGATATATAATCTCGACGATCTCGCGCGTGTGACGGTTATAAAAATGGTTCGCCCCTTCGACGAGCTTGCACGAAGAGTTTGGTCCGGCCGCCGCTGCCATTTCTTGAGCATATTCAAGAAACAACTTGGGCTCGGCGCCGCCGACGATGGCAAGCAACGGACAGCCCAGCCGCTCGGCGTAGGGACGGCAATCATTGCGGTCGTCCTTGCCGTACTTGTTCACGTGCGAGCGGGCGCTGAAAATTCCCGGCGTTGGGCCTACCGCCACCGATAACAGTTCTTCTCCTTTGCCTTCCGCTATCAGATTTTCTGCTTTGGCGATGGTCTCGGCGAATCCCGGCTGCCGGGCGATACGCTCGGAGTAGAATTGTCGTGGCGCCGAGCATGAAACCACGCCGACCACATCGGAGCGTTGGCGCGTGCCTTGGTAAATGATCGATTTGATCGCGCCCAAGCTATGGCCGACCAAGACAAAGCGGTGGTAATCGTGTTGCCTTAGAAAATTGAACGCGCCGTCGAGATCGAGCAGGCAGTCTTCGACGTTTTCATAGGCCGAGCCCCCGAATTTGGTGAGATTCCCAGCCCGGGCGATCCAATCGTGGCCGCGCGTATTGATTACGAAGGAGTGAAATCCCCGCTTGGCGAGCTCCTGGCCGAATGTCGCCAACGGCGGCAGATAGAAGTTCATCGCGACGCCGTGAACGAAAACGAGCGCGAGATCCGATTCCGCTTCGGGCGGGGTGAGGAGCAGGCCGTGCAAGCGTTCCTTGTCGGCGGTTCTAAAAGCGCAGAGTCGGGTTTGGATGCTCATCTTCGATCGCTGACGGATTTACTTGGCTCCGTGTCCGGCGAATAGGGGATCGAGTTTACCGACTATAGCTTCATTTATTTCTCCCAAGCAACGGGAATGTGGCCCTCGAGGCAGGCGCAAAGCCGAATTAGAATACAGACATTGTCAAGGAACCCCGGGACGAGATTGCCGGCTGCTACGGAACAGTTTTGAGCCGCCGATTGACCCCTGGGTGGGGTTCTTGACAAACTTGATCGATTTACTTAGGATCAAGCAGTTTCAACAGGCAACCCGTGTCATATGAAGGTCGGCTCTAAAGGACATTACGGGCTTCTGGCCCTGGCGGAGTTGGTGGAGAATTACAAGCAGCAACGCGCCGTGCAGGTCAAAGAAATCGCCGAGAACCGGCATATCCCGCCGCAATATCTTGGCCAGATCATGGTGCTGCTCAAACGCGGCCGGCTGGTGCACGGATCGAGGGGCCCATCGGGGGGATATGTTTTGGCGCGTCCCCCTGAAATGATCACCGTGAAGGAGGCTCTCCATGTGCTGGAAGGGCCGCTGGTCGGCTTCGACTTGCGGCCGCAGATGCAGGGCCGCTCGATGTCGGCTGTGACGCAACGGTTGATTGAAACCTGGGCGAGGGGCGTGCGCGCGATGGAGATGATCTTGGAGGAAACTACGCTCGCCGACCTTTGCAAGCCGGAAGTGGGCGCGTTGATGTATTACATCTAAACGATTCAAAGAGGAGCACGGGCTCCAAAATTTTTTTCGTTGATTTCTGACTATCTTAATCAAGTAAGTTCTTTTTGATTTCAGCTAAGGAGATGGCCATGGAAAAGGTGCTTAACTGGAAAGACAAGCTCGCCGCGCGAATACCCGAAGAGCTCGGGCGCGAGATCGACATCTTCGAGCAACAGATGGAGCTGCGCAAGCAGGGCAAGATCGACGAGAAAGTTTTCGCCGAGACGCGCCTGAGGCGTGGGATCTATGGCCAGCGTTACGACAACGGCCAAAGACACGACGGCAAACGGATTCAAAAGCTCAAGCTATCCGCCGACGTGATCAAAGGGCCGGACACGCTGTGGGACGCGCCCGGCATGATGCGCATCAAGATCCCGTTCGGCGGCCTGAACCCCGCGCAGCTCGAAGTGCTCGCCGATCTTTCCGAGGAATACGCCGACGGCGTATCTCACGTCACGACGCGCCAGGATATTCAGTATCATTTCGTCCATATCGATGACACGCCGGCATTGATGCGCCGGCTGGCCGCCGTCGGCATCACCAGCAGAGAAGCATGCGGCAATGTTGTGCGTAACGTTACGGCTTGCCCGCTGTCGGGGATCTGCCGCGACGAAACTTTCGACACGACGCCTTACGCCAAGGCTTGCTCGAAATTTCTGCTGGGCCATCCGGATACGCAGGACTTCGGGCGCAAATTCAAAATCGCTTTCTCCGGCTGCCAGCAACATCCTTGCGGGCTGGTGACCATGCACGACATGGGCGCCATCGCCAAGACCAAAGTGGTGGGCGACGTGGAGAAGCGCGGCTTCGAATTCTACGTCGGCGGCGGGCTAGGCGCGGTGCCGTACAAAGCGAAACTCTTCGATGAGTTTCTTCCGGAAGAGGAACTCCTGCCGATGGCGCAGGCGATCTCGCGCGTCTTTGCGCGTCTCGGCGAGAAGCGCAACCGTGCCCGGGCGCGCATTAAATTTCTAATTGCGCACCTAGGCATCGATGAGTTTCGCAAGCTCGTGTCGGAAGAGCGGCAAAAACTTTCGCCCGATCCACGCTGGACGGATTTTCTCTCTTCGGTCAACGAGCCAAGCGAACTACCGCTCAAGCCCGGCGTGAGCCTCAACGGCCATCAGCGCCCCGAAGGCTTCGCGGCCTGGTGTGCGACCAATGTTTACCAGCAAAAGCAGCCCGGCTAAGTCGCGGCCACCGTGACGCTGCCGCTCGGCGATGCCAGCGCCGATCAGTTGCGCGCCCTCGCCGACATCGCGCGCCGCTTCGTCAAAGATACGCTGCGCACCACGGTGGAGCAGAACATTCTTTTTCGCTGGGTGAGCGAAGCCGATCTGCCGGAATTCTACCAGGCGATCAAGGCCATCGGCCTGGGCGCGGCAGATGCGGCGACCATCGTCGACGTGACGGCTTGCCCGGGCACGGACACTTGCAAATTGGGGATCGCTTCCTCGCGCGGCCTCGCTCGGGAACTTCGCTATCGCCTTGGCGAAAAGAGCTTGGAGCTGGACGCGGCGGTCAAGAATCTGCGCATCAAGGTCAGCGGCTGTTTCAACTCCTGCGGCCAGCACCATGTCGCCGACATCGGTTTCTACGGCATCAATCGCAACGTCAAAGGATTTCAGGTGCCGCACTTTCAAGTCGTCCTCGGCGGCAAGTTCCACGACAACGCCGGCGAGTACGGCGTGCCGATCGCCGCCGTGCCGTCGAAGCGGATTCCCGAGGCGGTCCTATCGATCACGGAGTATTACGTACGCCAGCGGGTGAAGGATGAACGGTTTCAAGATTTCGTCGCGCGCATCGGCAAAAAGGCGATCAAGGATTTGCTCGAAGACCTCACCAAGATTCCCGCGCCGGACGTGGATCGCTCGTATTACACCGACTGGGGCGATCCGCGGGAATTCACGCTGGCGGACATGGGCGTCGGCGAGTGCGCCGGCGAGGTCGTGAGCCAGGCGGAGTTCGCCCTGGCTGCCAGCGAGCGCGAGTTGTTCGAGGCGCAGTTACTGCTCGACGGCGGGCGCTCGCAGGACGCCGTCAAGGCAGCCTACGCGGCCATGCTCCATGCCGCGCAAGGCCTGGTCAAGAGCCAAAATCCCGCCGTCTCGGACGGCGAAAACGAGATTGTCGCGGAGTTTACCCGCCGGTTCTATGACACGCAGCTCTTCTGGGACAAGTACGCCGGCGGCAAATTCGCCGAATACTTTTTCAAGGCGAGGGAATTCGTAAGGGACGGCAAAGCGGCGGACGCCGACCGGGCGGTGCAATTGCTCCAGGAAGCGCAGCTCTTTATCGACGCCGCCCACGGCTGCCACAACCGGCTGCGCGCTACGGTTGAGACTGCGGTCAAGATCGAAAACGCTGCGCAAGCAAGCGCATAGTCAGGGAGCGAAGATGGAGCTTCAGAAGATCGAAATTAAATTCTTCGCCGTAGAGCGCGAGCCCGTGCCGCTGACGGCATTCATCGATCTGTTCCACGGCTGGATACAGGCCAGCGACGGCGTCTATCACGACGTGGCGGACTACAGCCACATGCACCAGGGGCCGGGGATCGTTTTGGTCGCGCCCGACTTCTACGTGAGCATCGACGAGACTGGCGGCCGGCGCGGCTTCCTGTTCAGCCAGAAAGCCCGGCTCGAAGGATCCAACCAGGAAAGGCTCGCCCGGGTGTTTCAAACCGCTTTGGAAAACTGCCGGCGGTTGCAAGCGGAACCGGCGTTGCAAAGAAAAATCGAGTTCCGCTTCGATGAATTTGAAATCACGCTCAATGACCGGCTGCTGGCGCCGAATACCGACGAAAGCTATCTGGAGTTCAAGGCTGAGATCGAGCCGTTTGTCGGCCGGCTTTTCGGCGGCGCTCCGATTTCCCTCCAACAAGAGAGCGATGCGCGGCGGCGCGTGCGTCTGCGCATCCAAGCGATGGCGCCGGTGGATCTCGCCGCGCCGTTGAGCCATGTGGGATCGAAAGCGAATGGGCGGGGGAACATCGACTAATTGGAAAGGACTACAATGTTTGACAACTTAGCGAGAGACGATTGGGGAACGAAGAGCGTGGAGCTGGAGCGGCTATCCGCGGAGGAGCTTCTGGACTGGGCTTTCCAAACCTTTCAGGACGGCATCGCCTTCGCTTCATCGTTTCAAGCCGAGTCGTCGGTTCTAATCGACATGGCATATCGGCTGAGGGGCTCGGACTTTCGCGTTTTTACCTTGGACACCGGGCGGCTCAATCAGGAAACCTACGATTGCATGGACGCGATACGGCAGCGCTACGGCGTGGCCGTCGAAGTTTACTTTCCCGACGCCCTTAAAGTGCAAGAGATGGTTCGAACCCACGGGCTCAACCTCTTCTACAGCTCGGTGGACCTACGCAAGCTGTGCTGCGCAATTCGCAAAGTGGAGCCGCTGAACCGCGCGCTGAAAAATCTCGACGCATGGATAACCGGGTTGCGCCGCGAGCAGGCGGTGACCCGCGCGGGGGCGCGCAAGGTCGAATTGGATAAGGATCATGGGGGGATTTTGAAGATCAATCCGCTGATCGAATGGAGCTACGACCAGGTGTGGGACTACGTCCGGAAGAACAACCTGCCCTACAATCGGCTTCATGACCAAAGCTATCCCAGCATCGGCTGCGCTCCTTGCACGCGGGCGGTGAAGCCCGGAGAAAATCTTCGCGCGGGGCGTTGGTGGTGGGAGCATCCCGAAACCAAGGAATGCGGCCTGCACATGAGAGGTCAGGGCGAAGGAATCTAACGTTTAAAGAACAGAAACTGCGTGGACAACAAGCGCGACGAAGAAAACGAGACTTGTTCGAGTTGCAGCCGATGAGCTACTTTCCAATCGTTCTGAAAATGACGGGACGCCGCTGTCTGGTGATCGGCGGCGGGTTGGTCGCCGAGCGGAAAATCGCGGCCTTGCTTGAGGTTGGCGCTGAGGTGACGGTGATCAGCCCGGAGGTAACGCCAGCCATTTTGAATTGGTCGAAAAACAACTCGATTCAATTAACCGCGCGGTGTTATCAGAATGGTGATCTCTCGGGCCATGAATTGGTTTTCGTCGCGACCGACGACAGCGACGTCAATGATCGAGTTTATCAAAAGAGCAAGAGTTACGGCGTATGGGTGAATGCCGCGGACGATCCAGCGCACTGCGATTTTATTCTCCCGTCTGTATTGCGGCGCGGCGATCTGACGGTGGCGGTGTCCAGCGGCGGTAACAGCCCGGCGTTGGCGCGGCTGATTCGGGAAGAGCTTGAGCTTCATTTCACGGCGGAATACGCGATGCTGGCAGAATTGGCCGGCGAAGTCCGCGATGAAATACGACGCCGGTCGCTCACCGTGCCATTTGAAAACTGGCGCAAGGCCCTGAGCGGCGACGTCAGGCAATTGCTGGCGCGCGGGGATATGGCTCAAGCAAAAACCCATTTGCTAAGAGATTTGGGAGTTTCCCTATGAAATATGGCAACGTTTATCTGGTCGGCGCGGGTCCGGGGGACCCCGGTCTCATGACGGTGCGCGGGTTAGAACTGCTGCGCCGGGCGGAAGTGGTGGTCTATGATCAACTGGTCAATCCATCGTTATTAGAAGAGGCATCATTTGCTGCTGAAAGAATCTTCGTCGGCAAACAGGCGGGCCGTCACTGCATCGCCCAGGCAGAGATTAATGAAGTTCTCATTCACTATGCTCGTCTAGGGCGTCTCGTCGTCCGGCTCAAAGGCGGCGACCCGTTCGTCTTCGGACGGGGCGGCGAAGAGGCCGAAGCGCTGGCCCACGCTGGGATTCCCTTCGAGATCGTTCCGGGCGTCAGTTCGGCGGTGGCCGTGCCCGCCTATGCGGGCATCCCGCTCACGCACAGGAAGTTCGCTTCGTCGTTCGCCGTGGTTACCGGACATGAGGCGCGCAAGGCCCAAGATGCCGTAGACTGGGCCAAACTCGCAACCGCAGTCGATACGCTCGTCATTCTCATGGGCTTGAACAATTTGCCGATCATTGTTACCAAGCTGCTTGCCCATGGACGCGCCTCGAATACACCCGTGGCCGTCATTCGCTGGGGTACCACCGAAGAGCAAGAAAGCGTCCTCGGTACGTTGGCTGACATCGTTGAAAAGAGCGCGCTCTTTAAACCGCCGGCGTTGATCGTCGTCGGCGACGTC
>JACPFE010000256.1 GCA_016183145.1 Deltaproteobacteria bacterium
ACTCAGGACTCAGCACTCATAGGACTAAGTTAAGAGGGCTCGACAGAATTACAGAAAAATGGACATCAATTAGAGGTGGGAGGATTCGTAAGATGCTTTACAACAAAGAACGTTTGCTAGCGTTGATGGATAAGTTCGATCTTGCCGGAGTCGTAGCGGCGACGCCGGAGAATATCTACTACTTAAGCGGCCACGCGTCCTGGAGTCAGAACGGTTATCGCTACGGCGGCTCGCAGGTCTATGTCGTTTACCCGCGCGATCCCAAGCAGTCGCCAGCTTTGCTGATTCCCAGCGGCGATGTTGCCTATGCGGGGTTAGACGAGGTTTGGCTCAAGGACGCCTATACCTACGGGCGCGCGCGCAAGCATAACGTTCCCGATCCCAACAAGCTCTGCAAAGAGGAGAAGCGCACCCTCGAGCTCGCGGAGGGCGAACCGAAAGGGCCGACGCCTGAAAAGGCTCTCGCGCAATTGATTAAAGACAAAGGGATGGGCCGGGGCCGGATCGGCTTGGACCATTTCGGCATTCCGTTGACGATTTACGAAAAGATCGCAGCGAATCTGCCCGAGGCTAAATTGCAGCCGGCGTCAAGTTTTTTCCGCTACGTGCGCATGATCAAGATGCCCGGTGAAATCCAGCGGCTGGGAGAGTCGGCGGCGCTGAACGAGCAGGCGATCAATGCCATGCTCCGAGCGGCGAAACCTGGCGTTAAAGAAAGCGAGTTGGCCGGTATTTACAAAAGCGAAGTGGCCAGAGCCGGCGGGCAGGTTTACTGGATGCATATGAACATCAGCCGCGGCGGAAACTCCCCTGTGATCAAAGATCATGTCCTGCAAAAAGGAGACATCTTCCGCGTTGACATGGGTTGCTCTCTCAACGGCTACCACGCCGATGTTTGCAAATCCGGCTGCGTGGGAGCGGAGCCGACTGACGAACATCGCAAGCGCTATAATGCCGTTCAGGCGGGCGTGCTCAAGTCCGTCGAGAGCCTGAAACCCGGCGTGCGCCCGCAAGAGCTGTTTGAAACCATGGTCGCCGGAGTGCGCGCGAACGGAATTCCGGACTATGCCAATTTTTTCGTCGGCCACACGATCGGTCTGGAGGCGAGGGAATTTCCCTTCTTGTTCGGCCCGGCGGAGGAGATCGACGATCCTTTCCTGCCGAACACGAGCAACGTCCCCATGGAAGCCGGCATGACCGTCAACCTGGAAGCTTCCAGCCAGGTCATGGGCTGGGGTTCCGTGCAAGTCGAGTATACGCTGGCGGTGACGGCCACTGGCCACGAGCATCTGATCGAGCCGGCGCAGAAATTGTTCACGCTGCCGTTGCAGTGAGGCGCGAAAAGCGAGACTCAAAAAGTCATTCCCTCGCCGACAAAGGGCTTCGTGCCGCCCGCCGGGTACCTGCGCGTTACAATTGCCTTTCTTGAGTGTTGCCGATTGCCTACTGCTTAATGCCTTTTTGCTTAAACGATTTGAACTGAGCAATGCGGTTGAGAAGCTGAAACGGCTTGAACGATCAGATTATGCGGTGATTAACTAGCTTATTCTCCGCATAACGAGCGGTGTATCCGTTGAATGTGCGGCGAATGGACGTTATATTCTCCGCATAAGGTACGGAGAATGAGCCGATATATCCATGAGTTGGCCGAATGGCCCCACTTTCAGTGGGATTCCGCCACTCTCGCAGGCCCGTTGGCGGCGTTGCGCCACCGGCAAGGCAGGCTGATCGGTCGCATGGAAAATCTGGGGTTCTCCCTCAGAGCCGAAGCCACTCTGCAAACTTTGACAACCGAAACTATCAAATCATCCGAAATCGAAGGCGAGATGTTGGACCGAGATTCCGTTCGCTCTTCAATCGCACGGCGATTGGGGATGGATATCGGCGCGCTTGCGCCTGCCGATCGCAACGTCGAGGGCGTGGTCGAAATGATCCTCGATGCTACGCAGAATTACAACGCGCCGCTCACCACCGCTCGCCTGTTCGGCTGGCACGCCGCGCTTTTTCCGACAGGTTACAGCGGCATGCGCAAGATCGCCGTGGGTAGATGGCGCGACGACTCACGCGGCCCGATGCAGGTGGTCTCCGGACCCATCGGGCAAGAGCGCGTGCATTTCGAAGCGCCGCCGCCGGCGCGCCTTGATCGAGAGATGTCGGCGTTTCTTCAATGGTGCGAAACCGAAGACGCCACTGATCCCGTCCTGCGAGCCGGTCTTGCTCATTTATGGTTTGTCACCCTTCATCCATTCGACGACGGCAACGGCCGCATCGCACGCGCCATCGCCGACATGGCGCTGGCGCGGTCCGACAAAAGCTCGCAACGTTTTTACAGCATGTCGGCGCAAATCAGGATCGAACGAAACACCTACTACGATAGACTCGAGAAGACGCAAGCCAACGGCCTCCACATCACTCCGTGGCTGGAGTGGTTTCTCGGCTGTCTCGATCGCGCGATGGAACAAAGCGAAAAGGCCCTCGGCAGCGTTCTGCGAAAAGCGCGCTTCTGGGAAATCCACGCGCACAAACCGTTCAACGAGCGCCAACGTTTGATGCTCAATAAATTGCTCGATGGTTTCGAAGGCAAACTGACTTCATCGAAATGGGCGCAGCTCGCAAAGTGCTCCCAGGATACCGCGCTGCGGGATATCCTCGATCTGATCCAACAAGGAGCTCTCGCCAAAGACCCCGGCGGCGGGCGCAGCACCAGTTATTCGCTGGTGGAGCCGGACTCGACGCCGAAGATGAGTCGTCCTTAAAAAGGGATTTAGCTTAGAAGTGGCAGATCGTTGGCCCGTAGCCGTTCAGCGCCTGTGTGAGCGACAGTTGCGGATTTGCGCAATTGAGCAAACGAGCAACTGGCTAGTGTTCGACCCTGTAACAAATTTCCGCCGGTCCGGTTGAACGGCTAGAACTGAGCGCAGCGATTGAACGTTTTGAACGGCTTGAACGATTGGTCGCACTAACGGCTGGAACGGGTTGAACCCAACAGGTGCCTTGGGATACTTCATCGACGCCGCCTGTCAAAGGTAGAGATGCGACCCTGATTCCTACACCCACGAAGTGGGAG
>JACPFE010000257.1 GCA_016183145.1 Deltaproteobacteria bacterium
CGCACGGTGCGCGAGGTGGCCCGCGAGCGCACGACGCTAAGCGAGCAGGAGCTGACCGAACTGCTGGACCCGGAGAAGATGGTCGTCCCGGGGCTCGGCGGCGGGCCGGCCGGGGGCTAGTGGTCTGTTACCGGTGAAGTGCGGGTTGTCATTCTGAGCCGGAGCGCAGCGGAGGCGAAGAATCCGTAGCTCCTGCGGCGCACAGGCTGCGGATTCTTTGCTGCGCTGCTTTGAAAATATCCTTGTTGTAGAGAATCCCGATGACGCGGTCCAATTCGCCTTCGTACACCGGGATCCGCGAAAAGCCGCTGTCGATAAAACTCTTGGCCACCTCGGCCAAAGAAGCGTGAACTTCCAGCGCGTGGATTTCGGTGCGCGGGATCATCACCGCTTTCACCGGGGTGTCCGCGAATTCAAAGACACTATGAATCAACTCTTGTTCGGTCTCATTAAAGATGCCTCTGGCGGCCCCTTCGCGGATCAGCGACTTGACTTCGTCGATAGAAATGAAACTGGCTCCTCCAGCTTCCTTGCCGCCGAAGAGCCAGAGCACGGCGTTGCTCGAAGCGGTGAGCGTCCTCACGAAAAACGAACTGGTCCGGGCGAGGAATTCGATGGGGCGCGCCACGGCACAGGCGATCTGTTCCGAAAAGCGCAGCGCGAGGGATTTGGGCACCAGCTCTCCGAGCACCAGGGAGAAATACGAGATGGGCACGACGATGACCAAGATGGCGATGGCTTCGCCCCAGCGGGCGACCCACGGCAAGGGCAGAGATTCGATCTGGGGTTTTAGGAAACCAATCGCTGCCGCACCACCGATGGCTGAGGCAAAGGAGCTGACGACGGTAACGCCGATCTGCACCGTGGCCAAAAAACGGTCGGGGTCGTTCTTCAAACGCGCCACGGCCGCGGCCGATTTGACGCCTTTTTCCAAGAGCGCGTCGATACGGCTTTTCCGGGTGGCGATCATGGCGATCTCCGAGGCCGCAAAAAAGCCGTTGGCCAGAATCAAAAGCAAGATCAAAACTGCTTCGAACCAGATATCTTCCAAAATCATGGGGTGCGTCTCCTATTTCTCCTCGGCGCTCGGGCCGAAGAAAATGGCGGCGGTTGGTCGCGGGATCAACGAAAAGCTTGAGCGCGGAATAGGCAAAATTTTGCGGCGGCGGCGGACATGCGCGATTTAAGCGAAATTCTATCTCTCCGCCGTGAAAACGCAAGGCCGCGCCGTTTACGCTGGCCGCGCTTTCGAGTAGGATGGGAGCGAGCCCGCATGATTCATAGTAGACGAGATCGAGGGGTGAAGCCTGGAGGGAGAAGGCACCCGGACGTACAGTCGCGTTGACTTGTATGGTGCTGGGTCACGCGGTTACTTGTTATCACTGCTGTTCGCGCCGCACGCGCGGTTCGCGATCCGCTTCAAGGCACAGACGCATTGCCTTCTCCCGGAAGGGTTTACCCCTCGGTCTGTGTTGTCGCTTTGTCTGGGACAATGAATAATCCGGGTTTGGAGTTCCCCATGCCGGATCAACAGACCACAACGCTTCAGGGCACCATCGGCCGGATTACCTATCAGCATCCGGAAACCCATTATACCGTCGCGCGGTTGGATGCCGACGGCGGTCCGAGCACGACGGTGGTGGGCACGATCTTTCCCGTCTCCGAGGGGGAAGAAATCAAGGTTACGGGTAGCTGGAAACGCCACCCCCGCTACGGCTTGCAGTTTCAGGTCGAGCATTGGGGAAAGATCGAGCCGGCGACCATCGAAGGGATCGAAAAATATCTCGGCTCGGGTTTGATCAAGGGCATCGGGCCGACTTACGCGAAGCGGCTGGTCGGCGCGTTCGGTCTCGATACCTTGAAAGTCTTGACCGAGCAGCCCCTGCGCATTTTAGAAGTCGACGGCATCGGCGAGGTGCGCGCCCGGCGCATCATGCAAGCATGGCAAGAGCAACGCGGCATGCAGGACGTCATGGTCTTTCTTCAAGGCCACGGCATCGGCGCGTCGCTGGCGCTACGGATCTTTCGCGTCCTGGGCGCCGATACCATCGCCTGCGTCAAGGAAAACCCCTACATTCTGGCGCGGGAAGTGCAGGGCATAGGTTTTGTGCTCGCCGATCGCATCGCGAGCCATATCGGCATCCGGGGTGATTTTCCGCTGCGGCTGCAAGCCGGCGTGCTCCATGTGCTCAGGGAATGTGCCGACCAAGGGCACTGCTACGTTCCATTGACTGTGCTCAAACGCAATGCCGCGGGGCTTTTGAGCGTCGACGAAGATCCGGTGGAGGCGGCGGTCGATAAGCTGGCAGCGCAGGGCGAATTAGTGCTTGAAGAAGAATTTCAAGACGGCGTGACGCGGGTTTATCTTTACGAACTCTATCACGCGGAGCGCCGAGTGGCGGCGGCGTTTTATCGCCTGCTTTCTACGCCGTCGCTCCTGCAGGGCGAGAAAATCATCGGTCCCTGGAGTCGTTCAGGCGGCGCTTCCCGGGGCGCCATCGATCTCGTCAGTCCCGAGTTGTTCGGACCCTCGGCCGTGACCCTGGATGAAGACCAGGCGCGCGCCACGCAACAAGCGTTGCGAGAAAAAGTTTTGGTTATCACCGGCGGACCCGGCACCGGGAAAACGACTCTTTTGACTGCGTTGCTGGCGATTCTCAAGCGCGCCAAGTTGAGTTTTCTATTGGCGGCGCCCACCGGGCGCGCCGCCAAGCGGATGGCGGAAAGCGCCGGCGAAGAGGCGATGACGATTCACCGGCTGCTCGAGTACAACCCTCGGGAAGGCGGCTTTCAAAGAAGCGAAGAGCGCCCGTTGGAAGTCGATTTCGTCATCATCGACGAGGTATCCATGGTCGATATCTCGCTGATGGATCATTTGCTGCGCGCCGTCGATCCGCACAGCCATGTAATTCTCGTCGGCGATGTCGATCAGCTTCCCTCGGTCGGGCCGGGCAGCGTCCTGCGCGACTTGATCGACTCGGGCGTGATCCCAAAGGTAGTGCTGAAGCGCATCTTTCGCCAGGAGCGCGAAAGCTTGATCGTCGCCAACGCGCACCGAATTCTCCGTGGCGATTCCTTGCTGCTGGGGGATTCTGAAGGCAACAGGGATTTCGTGTTCCTCGCCCACGAGAGCGAAGAAGAGATATTGCAAACGGTCAAGCGGCTGGTGCGGGAGGAGATTCCCCGGGCGCGGCGATTGGCGCCTGACGAGGTCGCGCAGACGATTCAAGTGCTGACGCCGATGCACCGGGGCCTGCTGGGCACGGTCAACTTGAACCGCGAACTGCAAGCCCTTGTCAATCCGGCCGGCCCGGCGCTGGAGCGTGGCGGAACCGCGCTGCGCCTGGGCGACAAGGTCATGCAACTGCGCAACAATTACGACAAGGGCGTTTTCAACGGCGATCTGGGGCGCATCGCCGGCATCGACCGCGAAGAGGGAAGCGTCAAGGTGGACTTTTTCGATAAGTTGGTGGAGTACGAAGCGGCCGAGCTCGACGAGATCAATTTGGCCTACGCGACTTCGGTGCACAAAAGCCAGGGAAGCGAGTATCCCGTGGTCGTAATCCCGTTGCACACCTCGCACTACATGATGCTCCACCGCAGCATTCTTTACACGGCGGTGACGCGCGGAAAAAAGCTGGTTGTCTTGGTGGGAAGCCGCAAGGCGGTCGCCATGGCGATCCGCAACCTGCGGGTTGAAAAGAGAAATACCGGGCTAAGGGAGAAACTTGCGGAGCTTCACCCGAGCGCCGTCCGTCAATTCTGATGGAACCCGAATGCCGCAGTATAAACTGCGGTCATCAGCGAGGACTTTGAAGCTACACGCTCGGGTGTCTTCGCTTCTCCAGGTTTCCGCCTCGCTTATTGATGCACTGCGGATTCCGGGTTGAATAGTCTTCCCAGCCGCTTATCCTGATGCGCGATTCCCAGGCGCTTGAGACACGCCCACAGCGTCGCTTGATTGCTGCTGACCACGGGTTTCCCCAGGCGTCGCTCCAACTCCTCGATCGCTTCGATCATGCGCGTGGCGGTGCAGCTCAGAAAATAGCCGTCGGCGTCGGGGCGGGCGTTCTCGCTGACGACTCGGACCCATTCTTCCGGCGTCACGCTTCCGTAGGCGTGACTTTCCAAAGCGAGGCCCCGCTCATGAAGCACCGTGAAACCCGCCTCGCTCAGATAGCGGACCTCATGCAGGTTGGTCGCTTGGACATAGGGGCTGATAAGCACGAGCTTTTTGATGGCGCAGCGCGTGAACGCTTCCCGGATCGCCTCGGCTGTCGTGATGGTTGGACAACCACTTGCTTGTTGAATGGTTTCGACGATGGCCGCTTCGTGGGCGAGGCCGTTCTCCATTGAGTTCGCTGTGCAATGAAAAACGATGATCGCCGGCCTGACGTCCGAAAGCGCGGCGGCCGCCTCGGCCAATTGCGGCTTGAGCTCCGCCCACGGCTTGTGAAACTTGCCAGTCATGCGCAGCCGGGTCACATGCAACATGCATGCCCACCCCTGGCGGAGCGTAGGTGTGGAACTGCGGCTCGGTCATGCGGTTGCTCGATGGAATGATAAAACCGATGCTCGTTTGGGTATTCATAGTTTTCTTCTCAACAGCCGTTCAAATCGTTTCAATCGTTTAAGCCGTTCAACCCCCTCCTTCATCCTCCCCCGCGTCAGCCCGAGGCTGATCCGTCCTTTGGCGGACGCGGGGGAGGAGACAGATGGGGGCTTAAACGAATTGAACTTTTTGAACGATTTGAACGGCAATCATTATAGACCTGGACCTCCGAGGTTATAGAATCGCCGGGCGTTGCCGTGCAGCACGGCGGCCTTGTCGGCGGCTGTTAAATCCTTGT
>JACPFE010000265.1 GCA_016183145.1 Deltaproteobacteria bacterium
CGCGCCGCGGTCGCCGGTCTCGCGACGATAATCTATGCTACTCTCTTATTTATTTCGCCACAGATCTTGCGCCCGGAGGAATTCTTGCGGCTTCCTTTCCTTTTCGTCGTTTCTCTGTTTTATGGCTACTTTACGCAATTCATCCGGATGGAAAAGGCGCACAGGGAACAGGCGGAGTTCACAAGTCGCGCCAGGAAAGAGGCGCTGGATATCGTATCGCACGAGCTGCGCACGCCGTTAAACTTGATTGGCGGCTACGCTCAGGTGCTGAAGGACAGGACTTTAGGAGAGGTAAACGCCAAACAAGAGGAAGCGTTAGGTAAGATTTTACGCCAGTCCGACAACCTGCTTTCCACGGTGAACAGCGTATTGGACATGGCTCGCATCGAGGCCGGTGAACTATCGGTCGTGCTGCAAGAGATCAGACTGCCCGATGTTTTTCAGGAGCTGCGCGTCTATTATGACGCCATTTTGGGAAAACCTGTGTCGATGCGCTGGTTGATACCGTCGGAATTACCGACGATACGGTCTGATAAAGCGAAACTCACGATCGTCCTGCAAAATCTCATCAACAACGCCATCAAGTTCACGGACCATGGACAAATCGAAGTCTCTGCCCGACACTTTGGCGAAAAAAAGAGCGTCGAAATCGAGGTTAAGGACTCCGGTATAGGAATTCCTAAAGAAGCGCTGCCTGTTATATTCGAAAAGTTTCGCCAAGCGGATAATTCCTCAACCCGAAACTACGGCGGTGTCGGACTCGGTCTGCACATCGTCAAAGCGCTCACTGAGGCGTTGGGCGGGTCCGTCGCGGTGGCGAGCCAACCCGGCAAGGGCTCGACCTTTACTTTGTCGCTGCCCGTTTGATGATCCTCGGCGATGGTGCCGAACTCATGCACGCCGCGCCGGCCACATGGTCTTCAAAGTGGCGATGGTGGGGAGATGTGGTGAAAGCCGAGCTGTTCATAATTTTCCGACAACGCCTTACATTATATATGGTTACACTCGCGCAGCAGACGAAGATCGACGTCGAGCTCGAGCTTCGAAAAGTTCGCAATCGGGCAAAAAAGTTTTTTCAGACCTTGCGTTGGTTTGGAAATTAAAAAAAAATTAAAAAAAAGTTGTTTTCCATGGCCGATAAAATGTAAATTAACACCAGCGAGGCGTTATGCAGTGTCACCTTCTTTCCTTTGAGGGTCCTGACGCGTACGCCGAAGCAGGTGGTCTTGCCAGCCGCATCAAAGGTTTAAGCAGCGCTCTGGTTCACGCCGGCTTCGAAACGCATCTCTGGTTCGTCGGCGATCCACAGCTTCCCGGTTACGAAAACCGCGCCGGACTTCATCTCCATCGCTGGTGCCAGTGGATCAGTCAATATCATCCCGTCGGAGTTTACGACGGCGAGGAAGGAAAGCGCATCGACTACGCGTCGTCTCTCCCGCCGCACTTGTTCACGCGAGTCCTCGGCGGCGCGCTCATAAAGGGGGAGCCCGTCCTCGTGATGGCGGAGGAATGGCACACGGTGGATGCGATTCTCCATCTCGATTGGCTGCTCCGGCAGCGGGGGCTGCGCGACCAGGCAACGCTGCTTTGGAATGCCAATAACACCTTCGGTTTTGAGCGGATCGATTGGGAACGGCTCAGCGAAGCCGCGGTCATTACCACGGTCAGCCGGTACATGAAGGGCCTGATGCATCACTGGGGAGTCGATGCGACCGTCATCTCCAACGGGCTTCCCGACGACGCATATTTGCTTCCCGAGGAGGAGGCGCTAAGAAGGCTGCGCGAGAAACTGCCGGGACGAACCTTGGTCGCGAAGGTGGCCCGCTGGGATTCGGCGAAGCGCTGGGGCGCCGCGATCCAGGCCGTTGCGGCAATGAAGAGCGAGGGTTGGCGCCCCTTGCTGATCGCCCGTGGCGGCAGGGAACCTTACGGTAACGAGATCCTAAGAACCGCAGCCAACTTGGGGCTGCGTGTGCGCGAGCGGGCTTTGTTCTCTGCCGACGAGCGCGGCATGCTTGGCGCTCTCGACGACGTGAACGAGGTCGATGTTTTGAATCTCTTGACGCCGGTGGAGCCGAGAGTCCGCGGGCTTTTATTCGCCGGCGCGGACGCCGTGTTAGCGAACAGCAGCCATGAACCCTTCGGGCTGGTCGGATTGGAGACGATGGCCGTGAGGGGCGTCGCGTGCATCGGCAATACCGGCGAGGACTATGCCATTGCGGGCTATAACGCCATAGTGATGGAGAGCGACGACCCGCGGGAATTCATCCGCCTGTACGCAGCGCTGAAGGCCAGTCCCGTGAGAGAACGGGCGCTGAAAAACGCGGCGCGTCGAACCGCCCAACAGTATGCCTGGATGAAAATTATCCGGCGCGTTCTGTTGCCGAAATTCAGCGTATTAGCGGGCGATCAATTTACGCCTCTAAAAAACGCGGCATCGCGGCGGCTGGCGCCGGCGGTGTGATCTCTCTACCATCCCAGCCTGTTTTCGACTCGGGCTCAAAACCGTATCGACGCCTAGAACGGTGCGAGTTGGTCCGCGACCGTTGGGCCTGCGCAGCCGCGCTTGCACATAGGTGACGCCCATACGATCAAGTATCGTATAGAACGAAGCTTATGCGGTCAACTCGCACTACCGCGGCTGCTGTGGGTCGTCTGAGCTGCGAACATCGGCATGACCATCAACGGCTCATCACGCCGAACGTTCCGGTTGAGGCGCACGATCGGGAGCGCGGCGCCGGTTTGCGTCGCTCTCGAACCGGCGGCTAGGCGGTAGTGTCATGGTCAGCTATCTCAATCTCGTAGTCATCGTCGGGAGCGGCCTCACCGGTAATGCAAGAAAAGCACGCGAGCCCTGCCTCGGCGGAGCCAATGATCCAAATCGGCGTACCACACTGACACCGAACCCCTCGCCGATGTGCATCGATGGCATACTCAAGCCGCTTGATCAAGTCTGCGCGTGCGACGCCGGGATTCGAACGCAAGTGCAACTCGATGTACTTGTGAAGTCGTATAGGTGTGAAACCGTGCTTCATTGCTGTTTGTCGGATCATTTTTCGCTGTAGTAGAGCCGGAGCGCAGTCAAGTCAGATCGGGAAGCTGCTCGCGCCTTAACAAGAGCTTGATAGAGCGGCCTTGCCCAGGTTTCCTATCAATGAACCCGTGCTTTTCCAAGCTCAAGATCATCTGATGTACGGTGGGTGCCGATACCTTGAAATAGCACTGCATGTCTGCCTCGGATGGAGGACGCCCGTTTAGCTTCGAGTAATAGTAAATGAACGCAAGGTACTGGCCTTGCTTCGTTGTATACCCAGGCTCCATCGCACCGATCTGCGAACTATTAAGTGACCCGCATTAGGCGGCGACAAATGCCGGTCCGCCTATCTCCTAAGACGGGTCCACCAGTCAAATCCGAATCGGTTGCAATATCCACCGGCTACTCCGACTTGTCAACAACCTGCTCGCCAGCAAACACCGCCGGCTTGAGCGGCCTATCTCCCTAACGACCCGCAGCCTATCTCGGCCGGCGCTCGCTTGCGCCGCAGCGAAGTTCGGGGTCAGAGTACTTTTTCATGACGGCCGTCAACTAAATGGTTTTCTCGCTATCAGCAAGCGACTGGAGGATAAGCCTTTCAGCCGCGCGCGCTTTGCCGTCGGACTTTTACAAGCCGCTTCTTCCGCCTCGGCTGGAGTGGCCCGGGAGACAGGCGCACGAAATTCTCCGCCTGGAGCAGACTTGCAACGGAGATGTCTTCGTCGATAGATTCCCAGTGAATACCGACGCCTCCGCCAATGAGTTCCCAATTATTCCTCTGCTTACGAGTGGCCGCGAGGAGGCGGGGAAACCAGGCAATGGGTGCAGAAACCGTTCGACCATCCGCCAGAATCACCGTCAGCTCGTCATTAGTACAAGAAACATCAACTGCCAGGGCTTCACTTCTTTTCGGCAAAGTACTCATGCCACTTCTGCAGGAAAGGAAATTGGGATCAGAGAACTTTTTCACTCCCACTCGCAGCCGGTGTTTTCTTCTGCGCCCC
>JACPFE010000266.1 GCA_016183145.1 Deltaproteobacteria bacterium
CGACCTATGGCACTGGCAGACCACGCTGGCGACGCCGGACGCGGCCAAAGCCGCGCAAAAGCTCCGCGCTGAGAAGGGGCGCATCGTGTCGCCGCGGGTTGCGGAGCTTCCCGAAAAAAGCCTAGGATTCGCCAAAGGCTTTCTCGCCCGGGACCCGGACGGCCACGGACTTCAAATTATCGAGAGGTGAGTTTTGTCCGATAATAAAGGCGGCGCATGTACGACCTGAATATATGACGCACCGCAAGAGCTTCGAAGCCAACAGGAGAATTCCCCTCTCCACCACGTCTTCGTGGGGGAGAGGGCTAGGGTGAGGGGGCGACGCGGACCAGCCCTCACCCCTACCCTCTCCCATCGGAATGGGCGAGGGGGTAAGATTTCGGATCGTGTGGTAACAAAGCAGTATCGAGAATGGCAATGGCTCTCGACTTATCAAGAATGAAACAGGACGAATGGCTCGAAGCGGACGGGCTGGGCGGCTTCGCCTCGGGGACCATCTCCACCATTCGCACCCGCCGCTACCATGCGCTGTTGCTGGCGGCGACTAGACCTCCCGCCGGCCGACTCGTGTTGGTGAACGGTTTCGACGCCTCGGTGGAAACAGCAAATGGAACATTTGCGTTGTCCTCACAGTTTTACGCGCCGGACGTGATGCATCAGAACGGCGCGGCGCGGATCGCCGAATTCAAACCCGAACCCTGGCCGCAATGGATCTTTGCGCTCGAAGACGGGACCAAGATCCAGCAGGAAATCTTCGCCGTCAACGGGGCTGCCATCGTGGCGCTCTCCTGGCGCCTGCTGACGCCCGATCGAAGAGCGATTCTATCGATTCGGCCGTTTCTCTCCGGGCGCGACTACCACTCGATGCATCATGAAAACGGCGCCTTTCAGTTTCAGCCGCAGATCGGCGGCCAGCGGCTGGTGTGGCATGCTTATCCCGGCCTGCCGGGAATCATCGCGCTGCACAACGGTGAATATCGCCAGCAGCCGGATTGGTATCGCAACTTTGTTTACGAGCAGGAGCGCGCCCGCGGCTTGGATTTCACCGAGGACCTCGCCGCGCCGGGAATTTTTCAGTGGCATCTCGGGCACGCCGAAGCCGCGTTGATTTTCGCCGCCGAAGGATTCGAGAACGAGCAACTCCAGGCAAACCAGACGGCCGAGGAGTCGCTATTGCGCCTGCGCGCCAAGGAACGGCGGCGCCGTGGAAACTTCGCCACGCCGCTCGATCGCGCCGCGGACTCCTATCTGGTCAGGCGCGGCACCGGCAAAACCATCGTCGCCGGTTATCCCTGGTTCACCGACTGGGGGCGCGACACCTTTATCTCGCTGCGCGGCCTTTGCCTGGCCACCGGGCGGCTCGATGACACGCGCGATATTCTGCTCGAATGGTCCAACGTCGTTTCCGAGGGCATGCTGCCGAATCTTTTTCCCGACCAAAGCGATCGCCCCGAGTATAACTCCGTCGACGCCTCGCTGTGGTACATCATCGCCGTCCATGATTTCTTATCGGCGATGCAAAGCGGCGGCGGCATGGTCATTCAGCGGCAAAAAAAATCGTTGCAAAAAGCTGTCAACGCCATTCTCACCGGCTATTCTCACGGCACGCGCTACGGCATTCGCATGGATCAGGACGGGCTGCTCGCGGCCGGCGTGCCCGGCGTGCAGCTCACCTGGATGGACGCCAAAGTCGGCGACTGGGTGGTGACGCCGCGCATCGGCAAGCCGGTGGACATCCAGGCGCTGTGGCTCAACGCCCTTTGGATCGGCAGCGGATTCAACAACAAGTGGCTGGAACCCCTCGTGCGCGGTCGTGAAAGTTTCCGCTCCCGTTTCTGGAACGAGCCTTCCGGCTGCTTGTACGACGTCGTCGACGCCGATCATCAAGCCGGTAAGGTCGACGCGTCGTTTCGTCCCAATCAGATTTTCGCCGTCGGCGGACTGCCTATTTCACTTCTCGACGGCGAGCGCGCGCGCCGCGTCGTCGACGAGGTCGAGCGCCGCCTGTGGAC
Organism: Deltaproteobacteria bacterium; assembly: GCA_016183145.1. Taxonomy (GTDB): domain Bacteria; phylum Desulfobacterota; class Binatia; order UBA9968; family UBA9968; genus JACPFE01. Next base: position 2,013 of record JACPFE010000266.1, read on the forward strand.
TCCGCTCGGGCTGCGCTCGCTGGCGCCGGGCGAAACCGGTTACACGACGCATTACGAAGGCGGCGTGCGCGAGCGCGACGGGGCTTATCATCAGGGCACCGTATGGCCCTGGCTCATCGGCCCGTTCGTCGAGGCCTGGCTGCGTGTGCGCGGCGGGACAGATGATGCGAAACATGAAGCCCGCGCGCGCTTTCTCACGCCGATGATGGAACATCTGCATGAGGCCGGGCTGGGCCATGTCTCCGAAATCGCCGACGCCGATGCGCCGCACACCCCGCGTGGCTGCCCGTTTCAGGCCTGGTCTCTCGCCGAGCTGCTGCGCTTGGACCGGGCGGTGCTCGCCGGTTCCGTCACCGAACCGATAGCGCAACGCATCGCCCGCAAGTGACATCTAAAAGGATACCCGCCAGCGCAAGGTCAACTGGAAGCGCTGGGGCCCCTATCTCTCCGAGCGCCAGTGGGGCACCGTGCGCGAGGACTACAGCCCCCACGGGACAGCGTGGGATTCCTTCTCCCACGATCAAGCGCGCAGTCGCGCTTATCGCTGGGGTGAGGACGGTCTTGCCGGGATCTCAGACAAACACCAGTTGATCTGCTTCGCCTTGGCCCTCTGGAACGGACGAGACCCCATTCTCAAGGAGCGCATCTTCGGCCTGACCGGCAGCGAGGGCAATCACGGCGAAGACGTCAAGGAATACTATTATTACCTCGATTCGACGCCGACTCACTCCTATATGAAGTTTCTCTACAAGTACCCGCAGGCCGAGTTTCCCTACGGCCGGCTGGTCGAAGAGAATCGCCGGCGCGGCAAACGCGATCACGAGTTCGAGCTGATCGATACCGGAGCCTTCGACGGCGACCGCTA
>JACPFE010000008.1:0-1828 GCA_016183145.1 Deltaproteobacteria bacterium
CTCGGCGTGTTATTCGGCTTGGCGATCTGCCTGCTCATCCAAAAATATCGGTTCATCGAACTGCCCAAGGACGTGTTTTTGATCTCCACGGTTCCAGTGCGCATCTATTGGAGCAATTTCCTTTTGGTCGGGTTCGCATCCCTCGGTGTCTGTCTGCTCGCCAGCATCTACCCGGCGCGTCAGGCGGCGAAACTCGATCCCGTCGAAATCATTCGTTATGAGTAACCTCCTGACGGTCAAAGATTTGCATAAATCGTTCCTCGAGGCCGGCGAGGAGATTCATATCTTGCGTGGTCTTGACCTGGACTTGGAGGAAGGCGAGCGCCTGGCTGTCGTCGGAGAGTCAGGGGTGGGCAAAAGCACGTTGCTGCACATTTTGGGCACCCTCGATCGCCCGACCCGCGGCGAGATTTTATACCGTGGTAAATCGATTCCGATGGACGACGAGATCGCTCTGGCGCAATTGCGCAACCGGGAAATCGGTTTCGTGTTTCAGTTCCATTACCTGTTGCCGGACTTTACCGCGTTGGAAAATGTCATGTTCCCGGCATTGATCCAAGGAATGGATGTCGCCCAGGCTAGAAAGCAGGCCGGTGAATTGCTGGAACTGGTCGGATTGAAAGATCGCTTGACTCATCGTCCGGGCAAACTGTCCGGCGGCGAACAACAGCGGGTCGCCGTGGCGCGCGCGGTTGTGCTGCAACCGAAGCTTATCCTGGCTGACGAACCCACCGGCTCGCTGGATATGCGGATTGGCGAGGGGGTGCAGGACCTGCTGTTTCGGCTCAATCAGGAAAAGGGAATCGCCCTGGTGGTCGCCACCCACAATCGCGAGTTTGCCGAGAAAATCGGCCGCCGGGTCGAGCTTAAAGACGGGCAGCTTTTCCCATTGGCGACTTTGGGTGACAAACAGCTTTACAAAAGTAGGTGAATTTGTTAGAAATTTTAGGTGATATTGCGCTGTAAAAGCTGCGCCGGCCGGGCTATCATGAAGCTTACATCTCGTTCCCTAACTCTTTTCGTTGCGGTCATCTCAGCTGCTCTTCTATGTTTGGTGTTCGCCTTGTGCCCCGGCGCGGTTGACGCCCAGGACAAAGTAACGCTCAAAGGAGTAAGGATAGCCGGTAATGTAAGAGTCGAAGAAGACGGGATCAGGCTCCATTTGAAAAACCGCCCCGGGACGCTCTTTGATTCCGCCTTGGTCGAGCAAGACGTCAAGGCGATCTACCGGATGGGTTTTTTCGATGACGTTCAGGCCGAACTGTCGGCCGACGGCGTTTTGACCTATAAGGTTAAGGAGAAACCCTATGTCCGGGAGGTCAAGGTTCAAGGGAATTCCCAGGTCGCCCGGGATAAAATCGAAACCGCGTTAGGAGTAGGCGCGCGCACAATCCTCGACCGTCCCAAGCTCGCCGAAGGCGTCGAGAAGATCCGAAAACTCTATACCGACCAAGGTTACGTGAACGCTAAGATCGATCACGCGGTCTCCCTGGAACCCAATAATCAAGCCATAGTCGTGGTCGATATCGACGAGGGATCAAAGCTATTGATCAAGAAAGTCACCTTCGAAGGCAATCGGGCGTTCTCGGACAGCGAATTAAGAGGCTTGATTGCCACCAAGGAGGAGTGGCTTTTTACTTTTATTACCAACCGTGGTGTCTTGGATCGAGACATGCTCACCAATGATGTCGCGATCCTATCCACACACTACTACGACAACGGCTATATCGACCACCAGATCAGCGACCCCGTGGTCCTTAGAGGCAGGGACGGACTCGAGGTGGTGATTCGAATCAACGAGGGGAAACAATACCGGGTGGGTAAGGTA
>JACPFE010000008.1:1869-17213 GCA_016183145.1 Deltaproteobacteria bacterium
ACAATACCGCGAGGGAAAGGTAGAGATCGGTGGAGATATGATCGTGGACGGCCGGGAACTCTTGAAATCTATCAAGTTGACGACCGGCCAAATATTCCGCGGCAGCCGATTGCGCGAGGATATAAAACAGTTGACGGAGATATATACCAACAGCGGCTTCGCCTTTGCTGAGGTGGAGCCGGTGACAAAACTCAACCCGCCGGAGCAGCAGGTGGACGTGGCGCTGCTGATCAAGAAGGGTCCGCCGGTCTATTTCAACCGAATTCTGGTGGCCGGAAATTCCAAGACGCGAGATAAAGTTGTCCGCAGAGAATTGCTGGCCGGAGAGCAGGAGCTTTATTCCGGCTCGAAGATCACGCAGAGCAAGAACGCTTTGCAGCGGACAGGATACTTCGAAGATGTTCAGCTAACGACCAAGAAATCCGGTCAGCCAGACACCGTGGATCTCCTGGTCGATGTCAAGGAGGGCCCCACGGGTACTTTTTCGCTTGGAGCAGGGTACAGCAGCGGCGACGGATTTCTCTTTAATGCCAGTGTCGCCGAGAAGAATTTGCTGGGGCGCGGCCAAGGTTTGAACGGCAGTTTTAGTATCGGTTCACAGCGGCAGGACTTTGTCGTTGGTTTTAGCGATCCCTATGTTTACGACACAAGAATTGCAATGGGGGTGGACGCCTACAAAACGAAGCGCGAGTATAGCGATTTCGATGAAAGAAAGCTCGGTTTTGGCGTCAACACGAGTTATCCGCTGAGGTACTTGAGACTTCCCTTCTTCAGTCGGGCCAAGGATCAAACCCTGGGGTCCGACGAAATCGCGGATAACCGCGCCCCGACGATGTGGGATTACATGCGCGGCGGCGTGGGATATGAGCTTACCCGAGATAAAATCGATGGAATTTCCAGCACTGCCAGCGACTCGATCAAAAACGAAGCGGGAACCACGTTGACGAGCGCTGTAACTCCTAACATGTCCTACGACAGCCGAGACCATTTCTTTAATCCGACGGAAGGAACCAAGTCGGCTTTGTCGATAAAATTCGCCGGACTTGGAGGGGATACCCGTTTTATCAAGTCTGATGTCAGCGCTCGCTGGCATTATCCGCTGCTCAAGGATCCCAATTGGGGAGGCACTTACGTGCTGGCTTTAGGCGGGTCACTGGGGTACGGAATCGGGTTTGACGACAGCTCCAGCAGCGGGAGCGATTTACCGCTGTTCGAGAGATATTTTATCGGCGGTATCAACTCCGTCCGGGGCTTTTCTGACCGCAGCTTGGGTACGAGGGTGCGAAACTGTACGACTACCACCGTCGCTGGAGTTGGTACTACAGATTGCACCTACGGGGATCTCTTGGGCGGCGACAAGGCTGCGGTGGTGAATGCCGAACTTCTGTTTCCGATCGCCGAGCAGTACGGATTGCGTGGCGTTGCGTTTTTCGATGTGGGGAATTCCTTCGGTGTCTCCTGTCCGACCACTTCTACCACGAACATCGATGATACGACTGGTACGACGACTGTTACAAAGTCGGACTGTGTGAACAGCACTTTTAAGTTAGGCGACATGAGAAAGTCGGTAGGCGTCGGCGCGCGCTGGTTATCTCCCTTTGGCCCCCTCCGCGTAGAGCTCGGTTTTGGGCTGAACAAGAAACCTGGTGACGAGACTTCAATGCTCGGCTTTTCGATCGGCTCGCAACCGTAGGTCAGCCGTCATATGGGGTTTAATTCATATGATATTGGAGGCTTAGGTGAAGTATACGCTAGCGGTGATATGGCTGATGCTCTTTTCGACTCTCGCGGCGGCGCAAGACAGGGTCAAAGTTGGTTTCATTGACGTTCAGCGCGCAATCAGCGAGTCCCAAGCGGGGAAACGCGCCAGGGACAAGTTCCAGGCTCAGGTTAAGAAGGCCGAAACCGGCCTGCTGAAGGAAAAGCAAGAACTGGAGCGATTAAAAAGCGAATTCGACAAGAAAAGCCCGCTCCTGAAAGATGATGAACGGCGCAGTCTGGAAGTGGACCTGCAGAAGCGAGCAGTGAACTACCAGCGCGCCATGGGCGACCTGCAGCAGGAGTTGCGGCAAAAAGAAGGCGAAATGACGGGCGACATCTTAAAGGAGCTCGAGAAAATTGTCACCGAGGTCGGCAAGGCCGAAAAATTCACTCTCATTCTGGAACGCTCGCAAATTCTCTACAGTGATCAGGCGATCGATATCACGAACAAGGTCATCGAAGTTTTTAATAGCCGAGCCAGGTCGAAGTAATCGCGGTGAATAAAACTCTTGCCGAACTTGCCCAGCATGTCGGGGGGACGGTCGTTGGTGATAGCCAAGTCATAATCGAGAAGGTAGCGTCGATTGACGAGGCGGGAGCGGGGGCGATCACTTTCCTGGCCAACCCGCGCTACCGCCGATACTTGTCGGTTTGTCGGGCGAGCGCGGTCATTGTCGGCATGGATGTCGTGCGGGGCCTGCCGTTGCGGGATGGCAAAGGGTACCTCGCAGCCTCCGACCCTTACGTAGCATTCGCTAAGATACTGAAGCTTTTTCATGACTCTCCCCGTTTCAGTCGAACGGTCAGCAGTTTCGCCCATGTCGACCCGGCGGCCGATCTCGGCGAAGCGGTAACGATCTTCCCGCACGCGTATGTGAGCGGCGGCGTGAAGATCGGCCGGCGCACGGTGGTTTTCCCCGGAGTTTTTCTAGGCGAAGGGAGCGAAGTGGGGGAAGATTGCGTGCTTCATCCCAACGTCGTGGTCTGCGCCGGCTGCCGGCTTGGCAATCGCGTTATTTTGCACGCCGGCGTAGTGATCGGCAGCGATGGATTCGGCTATGCCGGGCAAGGTGAAGGTCGTGTCAAAATCCCACAGATTGGCATTGTGGTCGTAGAAGACGACGTGGAAATCGGCGCCAATACTACAGTGGACCGGGCGACCATCGGCCGCACGGTGATCGGCCGCGGCGCCAAGATCGATAATCTCGTTCAGATCGCGCATAACGTGGTGATCGGTGAGTACTCCGTGATCGCCGCGCAGGTTGGGATCGCCGGGAGCACTCGGATCGGAAAAAACGTGACCTTGGCGGGACAGGTAGGCATTGTCAATCATATTCAAGTCGGCGACGGCGCGACGATCGGCCCGCAATCGGGCATTGCCCAATCGGTGACTCCCGGCGCGGTGCTGTCGTCGGGCATTCCGGCTGCGCCACACCGGGAGTGGCTAAAGGTGATGACCCTGTTGCCGCGACTGCCCAAACTGTGGCACGCGGTGCGCGGCTTGGAAAAGAAACTATTCGAGATCGACAAGAGGGAAAGCTCAAAGCTCTAACGCCATGCTCAACGTCAGGGAGATCTTAAAGCATTTGCCCCATCGCTATCCTTTTGTGCTGGTGGACCGAATCATTGAGATCGACGGCGAACACAAAATCGTTGGAGTCAAGAACGTTTCGATCAATGAAAATTTTTTTCAAGGGCATTTCCCCAATCGTCCGGTTATGCCGGGGGTGCTGATCTGCGAGGCTCTTGCGCAGGTTGGCGCGATCTTTGCTCACAACGCGCGCGGCGGTAGGGACGGCGATAAGATTTTTGTCCTTACCGGATTGGATAAAGTTAAGTTCAAGCGTCCCGTGGAACCGGGAGACCAGTTACGCTTGGAGCTGACTTGCCTGAAGCGCCGGGGATCGTTCTGGAGACTGCTCGGCGTCGCCACTGTGGACGGTAAGTTGGTCGCTCAGGCGGAAATCTCGGCGATGGAAATAGCTATGGAGTAGCCGCCCGCCCCGCCAAAGCCAGCTATGATGAGGAAAATTCACGACACCGCAATGATTGACCCCAGGGCCGATTTGGATTCCGACGTTGAGGTCGGGCCGTATTCGATCATCGGACCCCAAGTAAAAATCGGCAAAGGTACGAAAATCAGATCCCATGTCGTGGTGGAAGGACGAACCAAGATCGGGGAAGGCAATGTGATATTTTCTTTCGCCACCGTGGGCACGGTGCCCCAGGACATGAAATACAAAGGAGAGGCAAGCGAGCTGATCATAGGCAATTACAACACCATCAGGGAATACGCATCGCTCAATCCCGGCACGCAGGGGGGCGGAATGGTTACCCAGGTCGGTGATTACAATCTCTTGATGATGTATTGTCACATCGCACATGACTGTACCCTCGGCAATCGCAATATCATCGCCAACGGCGCGACCTTGGGCGGGCATGTGGTGGTCGAGGATTTCGTCATTGTCGGCGGATTAGTGGGTATCCATCAATTCGTAAGAATCGGCTCCGGCGCCATTCTCGGCGCCGGGTCGATGGTGTCCAAGGACGTGCCTCCTTTTTGCAACGCCACAGGGGATCGAGCCCGGCTGCGGGGATTGAATGTTGAAGGCATGAAGCGGCGTGGTTTCGACAAGGGCAAAATCGCGACCCTAAAAAAGGCTTACCGGATGATTTTTCAAGCCAAGCTCAAGACCAAGGATGCGTTGGAGAAGGCGCGTCGGGAATTTCCGGCCTCCGATGAGGTTCACAGGCTAGTGTCCTTCATCGCCGGTTCGCAACGCGGAACCTGCCGGTGAATGGACCGGGTTCCCTAGCGGTTTGCAGAAAAACTCGGTTGCAGGCTGCTCAAAAAGATCTCAGAGGCGAGGCGCAAAAGTTCGCTAAGGGCTAAGGGCATGGCGCAAAGCGTTCTCCTTTACTCTTTGCCCCTTGCGCTTTGCAAGCTGGTACGTTGTAGCGAGGCGATTGAGCGCAACGAAGCATATGAGTCTTTTTCAGCAGCCTGCTAGGGTTTCTTCCCGCCGGTTGAACAGAGCGGAGTCGTGAAAAAGTTGGGGTTGATAGCCGGCAACGGAAAATTTCCCGTAATTTTCGCGCGGGAGGCCAAAGCGGCGGGATACGCTTTGGTAGCGGTGGCTCATCGCGGCGAGACGTCGGAGGAAATCGGCGATGTCGTCGATGACGTTACATGGATATACGTCGGCCAGCTAGGAAAGCTCATTCGCACCTTCCACCGCGCCGGCGTGACCGAAGCGGTGATGGCGGGCGGGATTCGAAAGGTCAAGTTGTTCGGTAATTTTAGGCCGGATCTGCGGGGTGCGCGGTTTTTGGCGCGCGTCAAGGGTCGCGATGACGACGCGCTGCTGCGCGGCGTGGCAGATGAGCTGGCGGAGGAAGGCATCAAGATTGTGGATTCGACTTTTTGTTTGTCGCAAATGATTCCAGGAGCAGGGGTCCTCACGAAACGGATTCCCAGCGCGGCCCATTGGGAGGATATCCGGTACGGATTTCGGATCGCCAAGGAAATCGGCAGGCTCGGCATCGGTCAGACCGTAGTCGTGAAGAACCGGGTCGTGGTGGCCGTGGAGGCGGTGGAGGGAACCGACGACATGATTCAAAGGGGTGGAAGGTTGGCGAAGTCCGGCTATGTGGTGGTGAAAGTGAGCAAGCCGGAACAGGATCTGCGTTTTGACGTGCCTGCGGTCGGCATTGAGACCATCAAAAACCTTCATGATGCCGGTGGTGCCGTGCTGGCGGTGGAAGCGGGTAAAACCATTTTCTTGGAGAAACAGATGCTCTTGCAGGAGGCCGAAGCCTGCGGGGTATCGGTGGTTGCGATCGAAGAGTGAATGACTGTGCGGGCATGAGCGCAGAAAAAATCGCGGTCGGCGTGGTCGGCGTGGGTTATCTGGGTAAATACCACGCCGAGAAGTACGCGGCATCATCGAAGGCCCGATTGGTCGCGGTGGTGGACGTGGACGAAGCGCGCGCCCGCGCAGTTGCCCGGCGGCTCGCCACCGAGGCTTTGACCGACTATCGGCACTTGTTCGGCAGGGTCCAATGTGTGAGCGTCGCCGTTCCGACCCATTTGCATCATCGCGTTGCGCGCGATTTTATCGAGGCGGGGATCGATGTCCTAGTCGAGAAACCCATTGCGGCGAATCTAGACCAAGGGCGAGACCTCGTTGACGTCGCGCAGTCCAAAGGAGTCATTTTCCAAGTCGGCCATCTGGAACGGTTCAATCCGGCGATTCGGCGACTGGAGGGGGTGGTCAGGGAGCCGAAATTCGTCGAGTGCCACCGCTTGGCGCCATTTGTCGAGCGCGGCACCGATGTCGACGTCGTGTTTGACCTGATGATCCACGATATCGACGTGATCGCGAGCCTGGTGCGCTCTCCGGTCCAGCGCGTCGAAGCGGTGGGCGTTCCGGTATTGACCGATAAGCCCGACATTGCCAACGCGCGCATCAATTTCGCCAATGGTTGCATCGCCAACGTGACTTCCAGCCGCGTGTCGCTGAAGCGCGAAAGAAAGATAAGGTTTTTTCAGCCGGATGCTTATATATCGATTGATTATGATCAGCGGCGAGCGCAAATTTTTCACAAGCCTCCCCCCGGCGCGGGCTGGCTCGATATTCGCGTCGAAACCCTTGAAATCAAAGACGGCGATGCGCTGTCGGATGAGATCGAATCGTTTCTCGACTGCGTGCGCAGTCGGGAGGTTCCATTGGTGAGCGGCGCGGAGGGGTTACGCGCGCTGGAAATCGCTTCGGTGATTAGCGCTCAGCTCCACACGGTTGGATCGTGAGGAGCGTGAACGCGACGAAAAAGGAAATCATGTTGGTCGTGGGTGAGGCGTCAGGCGACGTTCACGGGGCTCATTTGGTTCAGGCGCTGCTTGAACGCGAGCCGGATTTGCGTATTTATGGCGTTGCTGGAGAGCTATTAGAACAGACCCGGTTTGAAGTTCTTTTTACCGTTGCCAAATTGACCGGGATGGGGTTGGTTGAGTTGGTGGGCAACGCGACCAATTTATGGCGCGCCTATCGGCTGCTCCGGCGCACGTTGCGCGAACGAAAACCAAGCCTGTTGATATTGATCGATTTCCCCGATTTCAATCTGCGCTTGGCGAAGCTGGCTAAAGGGCTGCGCATCCCGGTGCTCTACTATGTCAGCCCGCAGATTTGGGCCTGGCGCCAAAGTCGGGTACGCCAGATTTCCCGTTGGGTGGACCACATGGCCGTCGTGTTTCCATTCGAGGTCCCGTTCTACGAAAAGCATGGCGTCAAGGTGACATTCGTGGGCCATCCGCTGTTGGAAACCGTTCGCGTGACGCATGACCGGGGAGTCGTGTTGGAGAAGTTGGGGCTCGATCCGGCCAAAACTACGGTCGCACTGTTGCCCGGCAGTCGGCGCAAGGAAGTCTCGGCTCACCTGCCGGTGATGTTGGAAGCTGCGGCGCGCCTCGGAAGCGAACGCGACATTCAATTTATTTGTATTAGAGCGAGCACCGTAGATGCGCGGGAGATGGATGCGCTGGTCAGGGAAAGCGCGCTGAGAGTTCCCGTGATAGAAACCGACCGCTACAATGGGATGAACGCCGCCGACCTTGTGTGGACGGCTTCCGGTACTGCTACTTTGGAAACGGCGTTGCTGCTCAAACCGATGATCATCGTCTATCGTCTTTCCAGATTGACCTATCTTCTGGCCCGTCGGCTTATCAAGGTCGATCATATCGGCATGGTCAATCTGATTGCCGGCGAGCGCATTGTTCCGGAGTTGGTTCAGGATGACTTTAAGCCGGAACGGATCGTCGAAGAAAGCCGCATCATGTTGGATAATCAAAATATTCGCACGCGCATTATCGAGAAATTAACCAAACTGAGAGAGCGGCTGGGCTCTGCGGGGGCCGCGGGTCGAGTGGCGGAGATGGCGTTGGCGATGCTGAGCTGAGCGCAGGGTTTTCTAAAGAGGAGATTCGTTGAAGAACTATCTAAGGTTGCTGGAATTTCTCAGGCCCTATGTCTGGCCTCATTTCCTCGTCGCCACCATCTGTATGCTGGGCTATGGCGCCACCGATGGCGCGCTGCCTTTTGTGGTGCAGTGGATGATGGACGACGTATTCGTAAAAAAGAACGTCGCCAACCTTTATTACGTGCCTCTCATCGTGATCGGAATATTTCTTGTCCGTGGCATCCTCAATTTCGGCCATAGTTATCTAAGCGATTATGTGGGACTGCGGATCGTCCAGGACGTGCGCAATCGGCTCGTCCAACATCTGCAATACATGTCATTGTCGTTCTTTTCCCGTCATCCCAGCGGAACCTTGATTTCCCGGGTCTCGTCCGACGTCACCCTTTTGCGATTTGCCTTGACCGACGCGTTGGTCTCGTTGCTCAAGGATTCGACATCGCTCATCGTGCTGGTGGTCGTGGCTTTCATGATGGATTGGTTTCTGGCATCGATCGCGTTCGTGGTCTTTCCGGCTTCCGTCCTGCCGGTCATGCGGCTCAGCAGGAAGATCAAGAAATTGGCCAAGCGCGGGCAGATTAGCACCGGTACGTTGACCGCCTTCTTGCAGGAAAGCATTCAGGGCAACCGGATCGTCAAGGCCTTTGGCATGGAAGAGTACGAAAACCAAAGGTTCGCCAAAGAGAACCAGCGGTTGTTCAGACAATCCTTGAGAGCGAGTCGCATCCGCGGCATGGTGGCGCCGGTGATGGAACTGCTCGCTGCGTTCGGTATTGGGGGAGTGGTGTGGTACGGCGGGTCGAGTGTGGTAGGCGGCGCCCGGACGACGGGCGAATTCATGGCCTTCATGGCGGCCATGTTTCTCATGTACCAGCCGTTCAAAAGCCTCACTCGGACCTACACGTCAGTGCATCAAGGATTAGCCGGGGCGGAGCGCGTTTTTGAAATACTCGACGAATCTCCCGGCGTTAAAGATAGGCCGGAGGCCAGACCGGCCCCGCGCTTTTCACGCGCCATCGAGTTTCACGATGTCAGTTTCGCCTATGGCGCAACGCCGGTGCTGAAGCGCGTCAACCTGGTGATCCGCGCCGGTGAAATGGTTGCCTTGGTTGGGATCAGCGGCGCCGGTAAAAGCACGCTGGCGGATTTGATTCCCCGATTCTATGATGTCGGGTCGGGGCGCATCACCCTGGATGGAATCGATATCCGAGACCTGACCTTGGAGTCACTGCGCGCCCAGATCGGTATCGTAACCCAGCACACGTTTCTCTTTAACGATACGGTGCGGAACAACATCGCCTACGGCGATCCCAAACGGAGGATCGAAGATGTTATTGCCGCCGCCAAGGCGGCTCATGCGCACGAGTTTGTGACGGCTATGCCAAAAGGATACGACGCCATGGTGGGGGAACTGGGGATGCAGCTTTCCGGCGGCCAACGGCAGCGTTTGGCCATCGCGCGGGCGTTGCTCAAGAATGCGCCGATCCTTATCCTGGACGAAGCGACCTCGTCCCTCGACAGCGAGTCCGAACGGTTGGTTCAAGACGCGCTGGAAAATCTGATGACGACGCGGACGACACTGGTCATCGCCCATCGCTTGTCAACCATTCGCAAAGCCGATCGCATCGTCGTGCTAGAAGACGGGGCGGTCGCCGAGGAAGGAACTCACGAGGAACTCCTGAGCCTCAAAGGAGCCTACAGCCGGCTCCACAATCTCCAACTCCTGGAAAATGAAACGGCCGGAGAGCTGGAGGCTTTGCACTAGTGAGGTTGGCATAATTAATGTCTCTCTCGGGGATGGTTGAAATCCCTCGGCTTCAGGCGAAGCAAGATTCGGCGAAACGTGAGCCAAGTGAACATGAGCACCGTATGCAGCGACAAGGGCAACCCAGTTCGTCATGCCCGCGGAGGCGGGCATCCAGGCTGAACTGCAAAAGAACTGGATTCCCGCTTTCGCGGGAATGACGGTCGGGGCCATTTTCCGGTCGGCTTCAAGCCGACAAGTTTTAAATCCCTCGGCTTACAGCCGAGGGTGGTTTAATAGAATGTTCTCCAATTGACGCCTCCCCCTTACCCTTCCCTCTCCCCCGCGACGGGGGAGAGGACAAAGGTGAGGGGGCGAGTGGTGGAGCGCTGACTTTAGATTTCTTACGGGTCAATCCAATAGAAGCCGAAGCGGGCGATGGCTTACTTTCTCTACAATTTTATAGTGACCGCGGTCTTTATCGCATGCTTGCCGTTGTTGCCGTTGTTGTACTTGCTTGGGAAACGTTTTCACGAGGGTTTGGCGGAGCGGTTTGGCTTTTATGACAGAGGGAAAATCATCTCGGTAGCCGGAAAAAGCCCGGTTTGGATTCATGCCGCGTCGGTGGGCGAGGTGCGCGCGGCTTCCCACTTGGTGCGGGAACTCAAGCAGCGCTCCCCGGCGCGCAAAATCATCGTTTCAACCTTTACCGCCACCGGCAATCGAATCGCCCGGGAGATGGCTTTTGCCGACCTCGTACTGTTCTTGCCCCTGGATGTGTTGTGGATCGTTAGGCGGACCTATGCCCGCATCGACCCGTCGGTTTTGATCATCGTCGAAACCGAAATCTGGCCGAATCTTCTCCGGGAAGCTTACCGAAGAGGAGTTCCCACTTTACTCCTGAGCGGGCGCCTGTCCGCGCGATCCTTGCGCAGATATTCATTGTTGGCAACGTTTTTTCGGCGCGTCATTCGGTATTTCACCGCACTCGGTATGCAATCAGAGGAAGATCACGATCGTATCGTGAAGTTGGGCGCTGCGGCTGAACGGGTCTCCGTCGTCGGAAATCTCAAACACGCCGCTCGCGATGGCCGCGCAGCGGGCTCGTCTTCGAAGCGCTTGCAAACCGAACGGGAAGCGGACCGGCGCGGTGGGCATTGGCTGGTGGTGGGCAGTTCTCATCGCGGCGAAGAAGCGATTCTCATTGAGGCATTTATAACATTGAAGCGACATTTCCCTCACCTCCAAATGGTCTTGGCGCCGCGCCATCCCCAACGATTTGCCGAGGTGGAAAGGCTGCTCAAGACTGCGGGGTTGCCATTTGAGAAAAAAAGCCAGGTCAACGGCCGGATCGATTTTCAAGCTGATGTCATGTTGGTCGATACCATCGGCGACCTGCAAGACTTTTACGCCGCCGGCGACGTCGCTTTTGTCGGCGGCAGCCTCGTCGATGGCGGTGGTCATAATCTGCTTGAGCCGGCGCGCTTTGCCAAGCCGGTGCTGTTCGGTCCCTACATGACCAATTTCAAATCGCTCGCCAGGGAAATGACCGCAAAGGGCGGTGGCATCGAGGTGAAGGAAACCGAAGAGTTGATTCGCGAGGTGACGATCCTGTTGACCGATAGCGAGAAGCGTAAGAGCATGGGTAAGAAAGCTTACGAGGTAGCGGCTGATGACCGCGGTGTCGTGGAACGCAGCCTTGCCTTGGCGGCGCGGTACCTCTCAGCCACCGGACGATGATCTGAAGCGCTTAGCGACGGCGCCAGGCGATTTGACAATCTATGCACGCGTGGATCCGCAATGCTTGGGAGCGCAAGGGGATTGGGGGCAAGGCGCTTTGGCTCTCGCTTTTGCCCGCCTCGTATCTTTATGGATTGATGGTTCAAATTCGGAATTTGTTTTTCTCACACGGGTGGGTCCGGACAAGCGCGCTGGAAAAGCCGGTCATCAGCATTGGTAATCTGACGGTTGGAGGCACGGGAAAAACTCCCAGTTGTCTTTGGTTGGCGCGGGAATTAAACGAGCGGGGGTTCAAGGTCGGTATCCTTAGCCGAGGATATCCCAGAAAAGAATCCCTGCCGTTGATTATCGGTGTCGGGGCCAACGGGCTGCCTCCTTCGCAGCTTCGCGATGAAGCATCGGCCGCCGGCGATGAACCCTCCATGATGGCGCGGCTCTACAATCAAACGGTGGGAGTCGGCAAGGACCGCTATCAAACCGCGGTCGAATTGCTGCGAAAACATGACGTCGATGTCTTCATCCTGGACGACGGCTACCAGCATCGCCGATTGAATCGGGACGTCGATTTGCTCTTGCTCGGCCATGACTCAAACGGCGGCATGCTGCCGTCGGGCCCTTTCCGCGAGCCGCGCCGTGCCTTGCGTCGGGCCGATTATTTTCTGCTCACCGGGAGGCAGGAGGAGTGGCAGGCCTTGCTCCCGGAGGACGGCAAAGCGCGCTGCTTTGTCGGTACCCTCCGGGGCGTCGCCCTGGTCGGATTTGAATCGGGGCGTTGGAAAGAATACCCGCTGAGTGTGCTCCATGGAAGCAAGATTTTGGCTGTCACGGGGATCGCGGACCCAAGCGAGTTCTACCGCGTGATTGGCGAGTGGGAAGGCGATGTCATCGATGCGCTGCCGTTTCCCGACCACCATTCCTATAGCTCACGGGACTGGCAGGAGATCAGCCGTCTGGCGCGCAACGCGGAGATCGTCCTGACGACCGAAAAGGATATCCTGAAGCTCATCGCGTTTCCCTTCGCCAGAGGCAAGCTGTTCGCTTTGCGGGTGGCCATGACGGTGGAGAACGGCGAGCGCCTGGTTCAGTGCATCGTCGAAAAAATTCGCGACAAAATGAGGGCCTTGAGGACTGCGTGAGTCGTGAGGCGAAAAAGGCGCCGGCGGTATTCCTCGACCGCGATGGCACTCTCATCCGTGACGTGGGATATTTGTATCGGCAGGACCAAGTCGAGATCCTGCCAAGGGTGGTGGAATCGATCCGGCTCTTGCGCGGGCAGGGGTTTCTCCTGGTGGTCGTGACCAATCAGTCCGCAGTGGCGCGCGGGCGGTTGACTGAAGAAGATCTGGGCCGTATCCACGGTGCACTGAATGCGCGATTGGCCCAGGACGGCGCCCATCTGGATGGAATTTATTACTGTCCCCATCACCCGACCGAGGGGGTCGGCCCATACCATGTCGAGTGCGATTGTCGCAAGCCCAACACCGGTATGATCGCAAAAGCGATTGCAGATCTGGGGCTGGATCCGTCCAGTTCCTACGTGGTCGGGGACAAAACGAGCGATATGGACCTCGCCGAGCGCATCGGCGCCAAAGGAGTCCGGATCGCCAGAGAGTTTGCCGCCGGGGGCGACTCGTCGGCGTCGAAGTATCCGGTCGTGACGGATCTGTGGCAGGCCGCCGAGTGGATCGTCGGCGATTTTAAACAATCCTCCGGGAGGTAGCCGTCTTGAAGTCACTGATCACCGGCGTCGCCGGGTTTATCGGCTCTCATCTGGCGGAGAAATTGCTCAGTCTGGGTCATCAGGTAGTGGGTATCGACAAATTTCTTAATAATTACCCGCGCGATTTTAAGGAGCGAAACCACGCCGGATTCAAGTCGCATCCGGACTTCTTATTTCTTGAAGAGGACCTCCTGCGCTTGGATCTCGGCGCCTTGCTGCGCGACGTCGATTATGTTTTTCATTTGGCCGCGCTGCCCGGGGTGCGGGCGAGTTGGGGCGCGGAGTTCGCGCGCTACTCGGAAAACAACATCATGGCGACCCAACTGCTTTTGGAAGCCTGCAAGAGCTTGCCTCTTCGCAAGGTTGTCTACGCGTCTTCTTCTTCGGTTTACGGCGACACCGACGATTTGCCGATGCGCGAGGAGGGGATGACCCGACCGGTGTCGCCCTACGGCGTGAGCAAACTCGCCGCGGAGCACCTTTGCTATCTATATTGGAAAGGTTACGGCGTGCCGACCGCGTCGCTGCGGTTTTTCTCCGTCTATGGCCCGCGGCAGCGCCCGGACATGTTTTTTCACATTCTTATGCGTGCGGTGCTTCGGGGCGAGCCGGTGCCGCTCTATGACGACGGCGAGCAGAGCCGCGACTTTACATTTTGCTCCGACATCGTCGACGGGCTTACCGCCGCGGCGTTTTATCCGGGGTCGGGCGAGGTATTCAATCTCGGCGGCGGCACCGAGGCGAGTCTGCTAACGGTGATTTCGATGGTGGAGAACATTTCCGGCCGGCGCGCAAACTTGCAACGCCATGACCGGCAAAGGGGTGACGTACGGCGCACCCAGGCGAGCACCGAACGGGCGAGGACCCGATTGGGATATATTCCCCGCGTCGGTCTGGCCCAGGGGTTGGCTCTTGAGTGGGAGTGGATTCAATCCATCGAAGGGTGACGGTAGCGCGATCGCTTGGAGGCCGCCATGGCTGATTACGTCGAGGAAGATGTCGGCAATATCGTTCTGTTTGAGCATGTCAATGTCCAGGTGCCGGACCAATCGTTGGCGCTGCTTTTCTACGTCGTCGGGATGGGCTTCACCCGCGATCCTTATTTCAATATCGGTCTGAATAATATGTGGGCCAACGTCGGCGAGCAGCAGTTCCATCTACCGACCCGGCCGGCGCAGGCGATTCACGGCCATATCGGCGTTGTGTCGCCGGATCTGGACGCGCTTAAGAAACGGCTGGAAACCGTCGCGCCGGGATTGAAGGAAACGCAGTTCGCCTGGTCCGCCAATGAAGACCATGTCGCCGTCCGTTGCCCGTGGGGAAACCAACTGCGCTGCTACGCGCCCGGACCGACGTTTGGAGATATGGCGCTGGGAATTCCGTACGTGGAGTTCTTGGTCGGTCCAGGGAAAGCCGCCGGCATCGCGCGCTTTTACCGATCCGTGCTCGGCGCGCCGGGGGTCTCACAATCAGATCGCAACGGTACGTTCGCCCGAGTGAGCATCGGACGCAACCAGGCGTTGATCTTTCGCGAGACCGAAGAGCCTCTGCGGCCCTATGACGGCCATCACATCGCGATTTACGTGGCGAATTTCTCCGGCCCCTACGGTTTCCTCAAGGCCCGCGGGTTGGTTTCGGAAGATGTGCGCAATCACCAGTTCAGATTCAAGGAGATCGTCGATCCCGACGGAGACAAGAGCCTTTTTCTGATCGAGCACGAAGTTCGCAGTCTGCATCACCCGATGTTTAACCGACGATTCGTCAATCGCGACCCAGAACAATCCGCGCGCCAATACCGCCGCGGCCGCGACGCGCTGATCCCTTACAGAAATTAGCGCGCAAAGGTTCTTGGTTGGCTCTTCGTTTCGCCCACTACTCGTCTCGCAGATCCTAGATTCACAAACAACGCAAGTCTGTCACGCATTGCGCATTTTTAAGATCGTTGTGATGTAATAGTTTCACCCTCAACCCCTCCTATGATAACTGGACCGCTGGCCGAAATAACCTGCCGATCGTTAGGGAGATAACCCGCCGCGCAGGTCCGCTATTGCCGGAAAACTTGATATTGACAAGCTCAGTTACCTGATGGATATTGCAGCCGATATGAACTTTTTATTGTCCGAGCCGTTGCCGGGCTAAGCCGACCAGCAATTGTCGGCGGCGACGGCGGCTCACTTAATAGTTCGACGGATCACGAGTCTCCATAGGAGAAAGCCCTGCCTAACATAAAAGTTGGACCGCCCAGTTCTCCGGATGTTTTGGGTTTGGGGTCAGGCCTGAGTATTGACTTAATGAGGTCGTTCTTGGTAGTTTTGCGCCATGGCACGCAAACCTAGAGTTGAGTTTGACGGTGCGTTCTACCACGTGATTGTGCGCGGCAATCAGCGGCAAAGAACTTTTCAAGAC
>JACPFE010000249.1 GCA_016183145.1 Deltaproteobacteria bacterium
GTTTTTTATCTCATGGCAAAATCAGGAACCAAAGGTATCCAAGATCTCAAAGGAAAGGCTGTGGCGGTCTCTGGTGTGGCGGCGACCGACGCGCTGGGGGCACGGGCGATGGCAAAAGCGATGGGCATAAACCCCGACCAGGACCTCGTGTTCATGGCTACAGGAAACGCCGCCAATTCCTTTGCTGCCCTGCAGGGAGGCTCGGTCGCGGCGGCGATGCTCTCGTTGCCGTTCAACTTTAAGGCGGAGGGGTTGGGTTATCGGAGCCTTGGAAATATGGCCGATTACGTGCGGACGCCTTTTACGGGATTGGGGGCAGGCGATGGCAAAATCAAATCGAATCCCAGCCAGATCAAGCGGGTAATCCGAGCTACCCTCCAAGGGATGGAGTTTGCGAAGGATGCCGCGAACCAGGAGCGGGTGATCGCCTACATGATGGAAGACTTCCAGCTCGACCGCAAAACTACCGAGGCTTCTTACCGCGAGATCATCAAGACTTTTGCCAAGGAGGGCATGACAACGGAAGAGGGGGTGCGATCCGATATCGATTCTATCCGTGATCAAGTCAAGCTCAAAGGGCAAGTTCCCATCGGACAGGTGGTCGATTACGGACTTCTTAAGGAAGTGTTGGCCGGCGTTAAGTAGAGAGACTCCCACGAACCCAGCGTTATCTTGGCGCCAGAAATACCATGAATGCAGATAGCAGATATTTTTTGCTCCGGGCTAAGACCCTCCTCCATCTTTCCATCCTTTTGTTCGCTTCATCGTCGTGGTCACAAGAAGCGCGGCTTGAAAAAGTGCGATTGGCCTATCCTGCCCGATCCCTATCGGTGTTGCACATCCAAGTGGCCCAGGAAAAAGGTATCTACAAAAAATACGGTCTCGCCGTTGAAGCGATTCAGATGCGGCCGACAATTACTGTGGCAACACTGCTGAGCCGGGAAATCCAGTACGTTGCTTCTCTGGGTTCGACGGTGCGCGTAGCGCTCAAGGGCGCTCCGGTAAAAATAGTCACGGTTTCGTTGACGGCCCCTTTTTTTAGTCTCGTGAGCCGTCCCAACATTCACAAGATACAGGAGCTCAAGGATAAAGAGGTGGGCCTGACCGGGAACCGCGGCGCTACGAACGATCAGGTGACGCGGCTGATTTTACGCCAGGCCGGGCTCGATCCACAGCGCGACGTCAAGCTCCTGTATATCAACGACCCTCCGGTACTCTACTCCGCTTTTAAGGGGGACCGCTTCGCGGCAATTTCTGTGAGTCTCCCTTTCCAAGTCATTGCGGAGCAGGAAGGATTCCGGATACTCGCCAATGCCGCCGAATCTATCAAGCTGCCGTTCATCGGCCTGGCGGTTACCGACGAAACGCTGAAAGCTTCCCGTGAACAGGTCAAAAGAATGATTCGGGCCGACGTCGAGGCGAGGCGTTTTATTCGGCGCGAAAAAGAAGCGACGATAGATTTAATGATGCGCTGGCTCGGACTCTCTCGAAGTGTTGCCCTTCGTTCGTATGAACTTGCGCTTCCGGCGATAAGCCAGGATTTCATTTTAGACCGCCTTGGAATCCAAAAGCTCGTCGATATGGAAGTCGAGGCCGGCGAACCGCTGAAGATCAAGGACCCCGACCTCATTACCGACGCAAGACTGCTCGCCGAGGCCAAGTCCGGGGAATAGGCTTTCATGAAACTAAGCCGTTGGACTCGAAATCCTGGCAAGCTATGGCTCGGAATCTTCGGCGCTGGTTTGCTTTTCGGAATCTTCGCTGTCGCTCTTGATGCCGCGGAAACTTCGATGCGCCGCGTCTTGATCGCACATGCAGCGGTATCTCTCACCCAAGTGCCGGTCCTTTACGGAATCGACTCGGGGCTCTACCAGCGCGAAGGTATAGATTTGAAGTTTGTGATTATGCGCACGGATCTGGCGATTAAAGCAATGATCTCAGGCGATGTGCGGTATACCTATACAGCCGACAGCGCTCTGCGCGCCGCGGCGGGCGGGATCCCGGTTCGGGTCGTGGCATTTACCATTGTCCGGTCGCTTTTTTACCTCATGGCCGGCCCCAACCTAACAAATCCCGATCAGCTCAAAGGGAAAGCGGTGGGGATGAACGTCTTTGGTAGCGCCGACGAGGTCGCTGCCCGCACAGGCTTGAAGCATTTAGGGCTCGACCCTGCCCGGGACGTCACGCTGCTTGCCCTTGGACCTCCCTCCACACGCCTCGCCGCGCTAAAATCCGGCGTCGTGGCCGCCGCCGTGATGCCCTTGCCGTGGAATTTACGAATGCGAGCGGAAGGGTTCAGGCAACTGTTGGATATCAGCACTCTCGTAGACCAGCCGACAACAGGGATCGGGGCAACTGTCGATCGAATCAGGCAGCGGCCAGACGAGATCAAGGCTGTGCTCCGGGGCCTGCTGGCTTCGTTTGGCGCCATGCGAACGCATCGAAACGAGGTTGCGCTGGTTATCCAAAAGAACTTCAAACTACCACCCGAGATGGCGACTCAAGTGTACGAGGCGCTTCTTCCCGCGATTTCATCAGACGGCAGATCATCCGAGTCGGGAATTATGAACGTCGTGCGCGACGCTGCGGCAGGAACGGGCGTCAATCGCGCCGTTTCGCTTGCGGATGTCGTGGACTACCGATTATTGGATGCGGTCCAGAGAGGGGAATAATAGTTGAGATGAGCCTGGTCGGAACATTCATAGGGTTTTTCAGCAGAATCATATCAAGGGACAAGACCCTTCGCTCACGCTCAGGGTGACTCACTGATCGAGAGGGGGCGAGAGGTCATCGTCGGCTTCTAGCCGACTGGGGACGAACCTCCCAGCTTGAAGCTGGGAGTGAGTCGGTTTTCTTTTTTGGCGGATTTTCAAGTCGACTGAAAAATTGCAACCAACTTTTGAAGCGATGATTATGTCAATAAGGGGGCGGTAATGGTTGACTTTCGAGACACGAGGGAATGGCTAGACCGAGCGCGGGAAATGGGAGAGCTGGCAGTCATTAAAGGGGCTGGCACAAAGTACGAGATAGGAACGTTAGCTCAACTAAGCGGGAGAAACCAAGGCCCCGCGGTATTGTTCCAAGAAATTAAGAACTACCCGGCAGATTTTAGAATACTCACCAACATGATGGCGAATATCAAGTGTTTGAACCTGACACTCGGATTGCCGATTGACAAGTCCTTGAGGGATACGATTGAAACCCTGGCCAAAGGGATGATTGCGGGATGGGAAAATAAGTCAAAGGACTACCCGCCCAAGGTGGTTGATTCGGGTCCGATACTTGAGAACGTGGTAGAGGGAGACGACATAGACCTCAATATATTTCCAGTGCCTACCTGGCATGAATTGGACGGCGGTCCGTATATTGGCACCGCCGACAGCGTGA
>JACPFE010000250.1 GCA_016183145.1 Deltaproteobacteria bacterium
GTGTGCCCACGGAAATCTGTTGCCGAGCGCTTCGTGGCACGGCGTATGTCAAGGGCTGTTTTAATGGCGAGGGGATCACAACGCGGGCAAACTTTGTCGCCTCACTGATCATGGGAATTTCTTAACGGTCGGTCACAGTAAAAGCAATCCGACGACGGGACCTACTTGTTCAAAAACTATCAAAGCCACCGAGAACCGTTCCGAACTGGCGGACAACTCGTAAAATTGTGCAAATCATCATGTTTTCGTTACCCGATAAAAGCTTTTTTTCAGATGGTTGTATAAAAATGCCGTGCCTGGCAAGAAGTTTGCTTATGCGCCTAGAAAATGGGCCTATAATTATGCATAAAAATAGTTAATTTTAGTTGACTTATGGCCGCAGTTCGCTAGATAATGCATCCTTGTTCCAGCGAAAACCGGGTGAGAAGGTGACGGGTCAATGAATCAAACAAATAACGTCAAGAAAATCCGTGAGGAGAAGATGTTGAGCAAGGCTGAGCTTGCACGAATGGCCGGAATTTCTCCTCTAACCTTGGATCGCATTGAAAAAGGAAAAGATTGCAGAATGGCAACCAAGAGAAAAATTTTGTTAGCCTTGGGTCTTAAGACTAAGCAAAGGGAACGAGTCTTCAAACAGCCTTCAAACGGTAAACATGTTTGAATTCCTGAAAAAAGTAAATTTCAGCCTGCCGCTTTCTTTCGGGCGGCAAGAGGGGTTCGTCGCCCTCGACATCGGCTCCAGTTCAATCAAAATGGTTGAAACCGTGATCGAGGGAAGCGCCTACCGCGTGGTCCATCTCGGAGTCCTGCCCCTTCCCGCCAAGGCGATTCAAAATAACTTAGTGGTCGATCAGGCACCGGTGATCGAAACGATTCGCAGATTGATTCAGGAAAATGGCGTCACGTCGAACAAAGTCATATCTGCGGTCCCCGGACGAGCCGTCATCATGAAAAAAATCCAGATGCCGATGCAGGAGGAAAACGAACTCGAAGCGAATATTGAATTCGAAGCCAATTCCGTGATCCCCGAAAACCTCGATAACGTCAATCTTGATTATCAAGTTCTCAACCTCACGGACGGTGGCAGAAAATTGGACGTTCTACTGGTCGCCGTCAAGAAGGAAATTGTCAACAGCTACACCGATGTCATCCAAGCGGCGGGCCTGACACCGGCGATTCTGGATGTCGACTATTTCGCGTTGGAAAACATGTACGAGGCCAATTACGACACCAAGTCGGGAGATGGTGTGGTCGGGTTGATCCATGTCGGAGCCCAGTACACGAGTATCACGCTCTTGCACAAAGGGGTTTCCATTTTTACCGGCGACTTGCCGATGGGGGGAGAGGAATTCACCGACAATTTGAAAAGAGAACTTAAGATCTCGGCGGAGGCGGCCGAGAGGTTCAAGCTGACGGGCGTTCTCGACGGGCAAAAAGGCTCGGATCTAGCGGCAGCGTTAAAACCGATGGCGGAAAACTTAGCCCAGGAAATCCGCCGGAGGATAAGGCTCTACGGCGCGCTTCCGTCCGACGAGGGAGAGGGCCTCAAGGCCGTTTACCTAAGCGGGGGGAATGCCAAGCTGCCCGGACTAGGGGAATTGCTGCAGGAACGAATGGGCGTGCCGGTCAATCTGGCGGAACCCTTTCGCAATTTCTCTCTGGGCAGGAATGTTGATCTGACGAATTTAGTTGAATTGGCGCCTTTGTTTGCCGTGGGCGCCGGCCTATCGATTCGGAGGCCGGGCGACAAATGATTCGGGTCAATTTACTTCCGGTCAAGGAACTGCAAGCCGCGGTCGGTCGCCGCCGCGAGTTGACCATCGGCGCGATCGTCTTAGGCGGCTTCGTTTCTGTGCTTCTGGTTCTTTTTCTCGTGCAGTATTACAGGCTGTCAAGCCTTGCGAGCGAGCTTGCTAGCCTACGGAGTACACGAACAAGCACAATATTTTTTCCGACCTAAATAAGAAAAAGAGCGGTCCGGTGGGAGTGATGGAGAGTCTATCTGCGGCGACGCCTCCCAGACTTTGGCTTACGGAGTTCAAGGAAACCGGCGGTAGATTAACGATCAACGGCACCGCGGCCGATAATCAAACGGTTGCTGAGTTCCTAAGAGCGTTGGCAGAGACCGCGTATTTTCGGGAGGTTGAGCTGGTTGAAACAGCTCAGGTCGGCCAAGAGAGCGGTCCGTTTAAGAAATTCTCGATCAGGTCGGTGGTTTCCTATCTGCCGGCCCCGAAGCCGCCAACTACGAGTGGCGGGGTTAAAGAATCCACAAAAGAAGGAAAGCAGAGTTGAACAAGTTAATCGAGGACATACTGGCCCGGCCCAAGGCGCAAAAAATCGCTATCCTGGCGTGCACGGTGATCGTGCTTGGCGCGCTTTACTATACCTATCTCTACAGTCCTAGCTCCGAGGAAATTGCCAAGTTAACGGAGAGTGTCGAGGGCGCGCGCAGTGAGAAGAACATCAAAGGGCAGAAAGTGGCCAATCTGCCAAAGCTCCAACAGGAACTACTCAACATGGAGGTCAAACTCAAGGAAGCAGTGGCCCAGTTGCCGGATCGCAAAGAGATCCCCGATCTCTTGAGCAGCCTTTCGACGAAAGCCAGGGAGGCGGGCCTGGAAATTCTTTTGTTCCGGCCGCGGGCCGAAAATCTCCAGGAGTTTTATGCGGCGATCCCGGTGGATATCGTCGTCCGGGGCGGGTTTCACAATGCGGTCATGTTCTTCGATGATGTGGGTAAGCTCAGTCGTATCGTAAACATCGACAACATCGAATTCCGCAATCCCAAAATCAACGGCGATCAGGTCGTTCTGGACGTCTCAAACTTGGCGACCACCTACCGCTTCTTGGACGAAACGGAGCGAAAACGAATAGCTGACGAAAAAGCCAAAGCGGCGCAAGTCAAAAAGTAAGGTACTATGTTCGGGTTCTTAAAAACGCCAATCTATCTGATCGTCCTGCTCATCGCCGTCCGGCTATCGGCGCAAGAGAAAACCGCAGCTCCTTCGCGACAGACCCAGGCGGCCGTTGAAAAGTCGTCGCAAGCGCCAGGTGGCGCGGTGAAGGCTGTGCCGGAGCCGAGTGGGGCGGCCAAAGCCAAGCCTGGAGACGCGGCAACTGACACGAAATCGTCCAAGGCGCCGCCGGATTCCTCCGCGTCGGCCCAAGGCGCGGGAGCAGAGCCGCGTGTTGGGCCAGGGGTAAAGCGAGACCCATTCCGACCTTTTACCTTAAACGTCCGGCCAACCGCGCGACGCCGGGAAAACCTCGCGCCGCTGGAGCGGTTCGAACTCGGACAGCTCAAATTGGTGGCGGTTATCTGGGACGTCAAAGAGCCCAAGGCTATGGTAGAGGACTCGGCGGGCCTCGGCTACGTCGTCAAAGTAGGGACGCCCATCGGAGTCAATGACGGGAAGGTCAAAACGATCAAGCCCAATGGCATAATGGTTGAAGAGTATTTTGTAGACTTATACGGCGCCAAGAAAAGGCATGACGTTGAAGTGAGGCTTAGCGTGGAGAAGTCGGAATGAATCAGCGCAACCGGATCGCGATGATGTTTACGAGGACTGCCCGTCCCGCCGTTCCAACTCGGTGCTTTCCACGCTCCGCGATTGCGTACCTCGGCATGGTCTTGGCGACGGCGTCACTTAGTTGCGTTTCGACCCAGAACGACCGAAGCCTTTCGAAGGCCAGCGCGGAACAACCCATCTCCACTCAGACTGCCGCGAGCAGCAAGGCCGCAGCGCCCGCCGCTGTTCAACCGCAAACGGAAAAAGACCAAACGTTACGCATTCAAGAGCTTACCGCCCGTGAGGAGTCGGGGCAGACGAGTCTCTTGCTGAAGCTCTCCAAACCGATCTCTCAATACCGCCACTTTCCGGTTACGCAACCGTCTCGCGTCATCCTAGATATGTTCGGGGACGCAAAGCCGATGACGGAGGCGCAAATTTTCCGTATCACCACGAGTGTGGTGAACGTAGTGCGGGTCAGTTTCGGCGAAGGCTATCTGCGCATGACCATTGAAACCGCGGCTGCGTCACCGCCGCCCTACGTTATTACACCGGAAGAGGGCGGGCTCAAGATCGTCGTGGGCGCGCCAGATGCGAACGCGACCGCCAGGCAGCAACTAGCGCTAGTCAAGGAAGGGAAGCGGGTAGACATTGGAGTTGCCGAAGTGAAAACCGGCGCTCCGGACATGTCCAGGCAGCCGGCACGCAAAGAAGAACCGCTAGCCGAGGCGAAGAAATATACCGGCCAGAAATTGTCGTTCGACTTTAAAGACGCCGATATCAAGAATGTCTTCCGGCTCTTGGCCGAAGTCAGCGGGTTGAATATCGTCGTGACTGCCGATGTTACCCGGCGGGTTACGCTGCGCCTCGTCGAAGTTCCCTGGGATCAGGCCATGGATCTATTGATCGACACCAACGGCTTGGGCAAGGAGCAGATTGGCAATGTCGTGCGCATCTCCACCGCGGGCACGTTGAAATCCGAGCGCGATGCGTTATTGGCGGCCAAAAAGGCTGAGGAAAACCTGGAACCGCTTCAGACCGTTTACTTCAACCTCAACTACGCCAAAGCTAAAGACCTCGAACCGAAGGTCAAGACGCTGCTGAGCAAACGGCCGGACGCGACCCTCGTCTCCGACGAGCGCAGCAACACGATCATGGTTCGAGATGTCAAAAAGGCCGTCGATGATGTCACGACGCTGCTCGGAAAGCTGGATGCTCGAACCCCGCAAGTGCTAATCGAATCGAATCTGATTGAAACAACACCAAGCTTTGCAAGGGTGCTGGGCAACCGTCTTACGTTTCAGTTAGGAGGTACGACCTTTAGCGGCGCAGCCCCCGCCGGTGCGCCGTTTGCGGGTAACACCGCTGCGTTTCCAAACGTGCCGACCGGCTTAGGCGCAACCCTCTCGATTATCCAAAGTCGTGTCGGAGGCTTTCAGAATCTCTCGAACGCACTGGAGGCTGCTGAAAGCGAAGGTAACATACGAATCATCTCCCGACCTTCCGTCGTTACGTTGAATAACGTTGCCTCCACGATCCGCAGTGAACGAATCTTGCGCATTCTGCTGCCGGCTTCAACCA
>JACPFE010000009.1 GCA_016183145.1 Deltaproteobacteria bacterium
CGTCGGCTGACCGGCATTCTGGATCATCTCGGCCAACGGCGCGCAACCGGTCATCAGGGCTAGAAAAAGCGGGGTTAGTGAACGCATGAGACACCTCCTGAACTATTTGGCAATCCACTTTCTGCCCAAATAGACGGGGCACCCCTGGATTTCTTACAGCGTCGGCAGGGTTAGGCTTTTTTTAACACCTCACGAAGCTTATCCATCAGACGGCTCTTGAGCGTGTAAACGGCCGCGACAGAAACGTTAAGAATGGTCGCAACCTCCTCCGGCGGCAGACCTCGGTAAAAGTGCAGATCGACGAAAAGGCGATCCCTCGGGCTCAGGCCATCAAGTGCCTTGGCTATCTGCCGCTCTTCCTCCCGATCTACCAGCGTATTGGGAGGGTCCGGTTGGTCCGATGCGAGCGCCACCGGCACTTCGACGGTGGGTGGCTGCTTTAATCGGAGAAAATCGACGGTGACCCGGGATGCGATCATTCTGAGCCAACTCGCCAGGCTACAGCCCCGGTCGCCCTTGAACTGTCGGAGCTTCCGAAAATCATTTTCACAAATTGAAAGAAAAAAATTTTGATGCAGGTCTTCGACGATGTCGTCCTGAGGCGAGGCATGGTGCAAAGTGAGGGTTTTTCTGATCGTGTGATAGACGAGCGCGGAATACTGGACGACGAACGCATCCCACGCGGCTTTGTCGCCGTTCACGCAGCCGGCGAGCAGAGCTTTTTCTTTTTCGGTCATCTCCCGCTATACGCCTTTCTCTGAGGGAAATAACCGCTTGCCTAAAGGCTGTCAAATGCAGGAAATCTACGCGCGGTAGAACAAGCTCACGAAAGTGACAGTGTCGCTCGCTTCCTCCACGGCAAATTCGATGAGGAACGGGCCACCCCGGGCGAGGAAAGTCAATTGTTGGGGATCATAAAAGGCGGGGAAACGCTCTGGTAGATTCGGCTCGTTTACGATGCGAGCTAAGGTTCTATCAAGCAGCTCCAGGTCGGCCGCTGAAGCGGTCTTTTCGACTTCAATGGTACGGCGCAGAAATGCTTGGGTGAATGCAGGCTCAGCCACTCGCTCTCAGCAGGCCTTTTTTGCGCGCCAACTTGACGAGACGTCGCACTGTAGGGACACCTTTGAGGCGGTAAACCCGGCCAGCGCGAAGATCCTCATGCGCGGCGCGGATGTGATTCAAAGATTGAGGATCTTGCCACAGCCGAGCCAATTCGGTGAGCAGTTGAAGTCGCTCGAAATCGATAACCGCAGCCGTGGGCTTCCCCCGACGGGTGATAATCACCCGCTCTCCCTCTTTCACCTCGTCCAGGAGCTTTAAGAACTGTTGGCGCGCTTCAGTAGCCGTCAGGAACCTATCCATATGTACGAATCAATCTACTCCGATCTCTCACAACCGTCAAACGAGGCTTCTCACCAGCGAAGATTAACAAAGAATTGTTCGCGAGAAGGCAGGCCTTCAACGGCACGACGCAGGGCTCTTTCAATTCGACGGAAGATGATCCCTGCTTTCTCAGGAAATCGATGGTCAGTCGGGAAGCGATAGAGAAAAGGGGATAAGTCCAATTATTGGAATTCAGAGTGCTTTTCCTTTTTCGTGTGGCAACGAAAGCCTTTGTTGGCGAAATATTGGACTTATCCCCTTTTCTCGTTGCAGCCTTGCAGCGTATGCCTAATCTAGTTATATTATGCATACAGTTTTTTGTGGCGAATACGGAGAGCAAGATGGCGGCAAAAGCGAAATTGAAGCGGAAGTCCTACTTTGTCGATGAGCGTGCGATCGCGCGAGCCCAAAAGGCTCTCGGAGTCAAAACCGGCGCCGAGGTGATCCGCTTATCGGTCGAGCGAGTTGCTGAAATGGAGGAGTTTTGGCAGTTCATGAAGAAGAGCCGTCGCACACTTAAGCCCGGAAGCGTGGAGAAATCCTGAACTTGTGCGCATCATCGGCGATCGGCAGGACTGGAACATTAATAAGCGGCGAGAATTTCAGAACGATGCCTTGATTGCGCTCACTGCCCGACACCACGGTGCGACGATCGTTACCGCTAATCGGTCGGATTTTGAGCTACTCCGAACGGAGCTCGGTTTTGCGCTTTTTCTCGCACGGTAGGACTTTCGCTCTCGTTCCCCCATTTCCTAACGGTCATCGGCTCCCTAGTCCTCAGGTTCCGTTTTCAGCTTTTATGGGCAAACCTTGGTCGATTTCAAGGGTCTTGGCTACCTTCATTTGACCAAGCTTCTCGAACGAAGTAAATTTGGAGAGCCGCCAGAGGAGAAACTATGAGCAAGAATTTAGAAGCATTTCTGAGATTGAATAAAGCGCGGTATAAAGACCAATATGTTGTCCTGGTGGACGGAAAGCTGGTAGGAAAAGGGAAAGACATAGAGAAAATCCTGAAGCGGGTCCGCAAATCTTTCCCCAAAAGGATTCCCTTTGTCGCGAAGGTGCTGGGAAATGAGGCCCTCGTTCTGTGATCCGCTTCAGGTACCAGCCTGAGCGCTCCCAGCTCGGTATCATATTCCGCCCTGTTGCGACCGTTGTCCTGGAACATAGAAAGGCTCTTGTTGAGCTGCCGTTGTACATCGACTCCGGCGCGGATATTTCGATGATTCCTTATCGCTTCGGAAAGGCGTTGCATTTACAACAGACGCCGAGAGACCGAGTGAGGAGGATTCGAGGAATAGCCGGCCGAAGTGTTCCGTATGTTGTTAAGCGCCTCAATTTTGTGTTTGGTCGAAGAAAAATCACCGCGAGGGTAGCTTGGTCAATGACGGAAGAAGTTCCCCTGCTGCTTGGAAGAATGGACCTCTTCGAAAAATTCCGCATCACCTTTAATGAGAAAAAAAGAAATAACTCAGTCCCTCCTAGCTTCGAGCTTTGAGGTTTGCCCCGGTCGGCTAGAAGCCGACGACAGCCGCCCGCTTTTCCCCGACAATCGGTGAGTCAGCCTGAGCGTGAGCGAAGGGTCCTGTCCCTTTAACAAGGTATCTCGGCAATCCTCATAGTCGAGCCAGAATGGGCTATCGGTCATAATCGAATAATTATTCGAGTACGTCTGAATTTACAAGCGAGATCTAGAAAGTCCAGGTCATCCGAGCCAACTCGCCAGGCTGCAGTCCCGGTCGCCCTTAAACGGAGTCGCGAGTTTCAGATGCAAAGAGCGGAAAATGGGTCTTGCCCCCTTTTTTTTCTTCCATAGTCATCGGAGCCTTGAAAGGCGATTTCAAGAAGCGACCCTAAGCGGAGTAAAAACGACACGATGGACAGGGAGGCAATTTATGTTAACCGCGCGTGAGCTGAACGGTGTTCTCGGAATGATGCCCGCCTTCGCTACGCCCGACGCGGTGGATATTCGGGCGACGCAGACCATCGCCGTCGATAATCTTAAGGAAGCCGTCGACAAGATCATCAAAGACGGCGTCAACAATATCGCGACGACGGGAACCTACGGCGAATGTTACAATCTCCTTTACGATGAGTTTAAGACGTTAGCGGTGGCGACGGTCGAGGCGGTCAATAATCGCGTGCCGCTCTTCATCGGCTGCACCAGTCCCAATCCGAGGGAAGTCGTGCAGAAAATGAACTTTGTAAAGGGCCTGGGCGCCGACGGCGTCTTGCTCGGGGTGCCCTATTATGAAACGCTCCACGTCCAAGACGCTATTAAATTTTACCATGACATCGCGGACCTGTTCCCAACCCTGAATATCGTCATCTACCACAACCCCGAGAATCACAAGTTCACCATTCCAGTGGCGGCGTTTAAGGAACTGGTCAAGAAACCGACGATCATCGGCATGAAAGACAGCCACCGGACGACCCAGGCGTTCATGAATCTGCAGAAGATCGTCAAGGGCAGGATCAGTGTCTTCGTCAATCAAACCCAGCTCTATCCTTATTACAAATTGGGCGCCGCGGGCTGCTGGTCGACGGAAGTGTGGATGGGGCCCTGGCCGGTTCTTTATCTGCTGGAGCAGGTACGTAAGGGCGATGACCAAAAAGCGATCGAGGTTATCGATGATCTCATCGGCGACGGCAGCGGTGGCAGGCCGGTTCCAGGCGCCGGTAACAAACGCCCGGCGGAATTCGCCGACTATTGTAAAGTCGGCCCGACACGGGTTCCTTTCGTAACTTTCCCTGAGACCGAACTGGCGAAAGCGAAAAGACGAGCCGACCATTGGATGAAGCTTAACGAGAAGTACCGGCCGCTCGTCGAAACCCAGAGATCTCGTTCCGCAGCCTAAACTTTTCAGCGCTAGTCAACCAGTCGTATCAAGCTCGAGACAAATCCTCGCCCCCGGGGCGGGGATTTGTCTCGACAATGAACCTTACGGTAATATGAAGTCGGTCGATCCGTGTCCAATGGTCGTGGGTTATGGCTTCGCGTCGTTTAACAGAGGACTCACACGCCGAGAAACACAAACACCAATGCCGCAACTGCCGCGATCGCGCAAAGGACGCCGATTCCAACCATTGTCAGATCGTCGCGAATCCCGTTAGTCGGAGGCGGAATATCAGGTATCCGTATCTTCTTGGTCCTGAACAAGCGCGACATCAGTCATTCTGCAGAGCATGTTCTATGCCAGCGGGCTTGACTTTCGTGAAGGGTAAAAAAGAAGAGATTATCGAAACTCCTGGGCAATTTTGGGCCTAGAGCCGCCCGGCATTTAATTCCAAACTGGCCTGAGTCCGAGGGCAAGGGTAGCGAATATGGCACTATTGGTTAGCCCTTTAATGTGGAGCCCCACGGGCAAGCCCGTGGCACCTTCCACTACGCCCGTGGGGGCGGAATCCTGAGCGAGAGTCCCGCCCAAGGCCGGGGCCCGAGTCGATGGATCGAAGCGATGGGCTCAACCGAAAGACCCGGATTGAACGGCGCGTATTCCCGGTAAAGGGTTCATCGGTCACTTTATCTGGACTTTACTCATGAGCTGGTCACAAGGGCATCTACGCTGGCAAGAGAGATTGATTGCGGCGCTCATCTTCTTGGGAACTTTTTTGATAGTCGCCGCCACTGCGATGGACTACGGAGTGACCTGGGATGAGCCTCCTTATTTCTACGCTTCGGACCTTCATGTCCGGTGGCTCGATGATTTGGTTAAGAACCTTGCCCATGGCCAAATGCAAAGAAGCCTGTCCGATGAAAATATTAAAGCTGCCTGGCATTGGAATCCGTACAATGTTCCGCACCCGCCTTTTTCGCGCATTGTTTCCGGTCTCACCAGGACCTTCGCCGCTTCTTGGCTGGATAAGTTCGCCGCCTACCGGTTGGGGCCCGCGCTTTTTTTCGCTGTCCTGACGGCTGTGATGTATTTGTGGATGAGCGAGTTGTTCGGGCGCGCCACGGGAATCTTCTCCGCGCTGGCCCTGATTGCTACCCCGAATCTGTTCGGCTTCGCCCATATCGCGGTCACCGACATGCCCCTCGCGTCGATGTGGTTTTTGACCACCTATTGTTTTTGGAAGGGACTGAAAAGCTGGGGATGGAGCATCGGTACGGGCTTGGTCTGGGGACTCGCGCTCGCGACCAAGTTTCCCGCACTGTTGATGCCAATTCCATTATTGCTTTGGGCTCATCTCTTTGACCGAAAATCCTACGCGAACAATGTATTTGCGATGTTCTTTCTTAGCCCGCTTGTCATGATCGCAATTCAACCCTATCTCTGGCATCAACCGGCAGTGAGAATATTGGAATTCCTGTTCGAAGGACTGAGTCGTGCATACCGTCCCGAGACAAATTATACGGTTTTCTTCTTCGGCAACTCTTACCTCACGAATCAACTCCCCTGGTACTATCCAGTCTTAGTCATTGGCGTCACCACCCCGGAGTCGATACTTGCACTCGCCTTGTTTGGCGTGGCGTGTATTTCATATTTGCGGGAACAACGTCCGGTGATAATGCTGCTTCTCTTAAACGCGGTATTCATTCCGGTCATGGGATTATTGCCGGGCGCGGTGCTCCACGACGGCGTGCGCCAACTGTTATCGGCATTGCCGTTCCTCGCCGCGCTTGCGGGAGTGGGCTTTTATGTTCTTGTCACGTGGTCGGCACAAGCCGCCCAGAGGTCGAAGGCTTCAAAGGGAGTCGCCAATGTTAAGAGCAAAATTATCGGGGCTCTATTTCTGCTGGTCTTATTCAGCCCTGCGTTGGAACTCTATCTCTGCCATCCCTTCGAGCTGAGTTACTATAACCGGCTCGTCGGCGGTATCCGCGGCGCGTATGAGAGGGGACTGGAAACAACTTACTTCATGGAGGCCATGACGCCGGGCTTTATCAAATCCCTCAACGAAAGACTCCCTAAGAACGCAACGATCAACGCTTCCTTCGCCAACTTTATGTTCGCTTACTATCAGAACGAAGGGCGCTTGCGCCGCGATATTCGGATTTCTGGCAAGCAGCCTTTCGACTACTATATCTTGCTTAACCGCCGCAGCGTGCACTCACCGCAGGAGCGCCAACTCACGCACGCCGCCGTGACACCCTATCTATCGGTCACCATCGCCGGGGTACCGCTGGTATACGTCTGGGACTTCAAGAAACCGAGATAGGCGCCTTTCCGCTCCGTTTACGTAGAACACAAATGACCGTTGTCGCGATGAGCGCGAAAATCGTCGTCACCGATAACACGAGCCCGATCTTAAATGACATGGGCTCGTAGCGAAACTCGACGGTGTGTTCTCCGGCAGGAAGCGCCACTGCCCGAAAGAACAAGTTCGCCCGCAAAATTCCTGCTCTCTTGCCGTCGACGTAAGCACTCCAACCTGGATAAAACGAGTCGGCCAAAACGAGAATCCCGGATGCATCAAGCGACGCTCTAATCGTAACTCGCGCGTTTGTATAGCGAGCGATCTTTGCCGACGCTTGCAACGCCTCCTGCGGTGGAATGGACGGCGTTTGATCCAGTATGACCTCGGTTCTTGGATCAAACCCATCCATCGCCAGCCGGCGTAGGATCTTGGCTGGAAAAGTTTCAACGGTGACCTTGTTTACCACATAAACCCGCGGAACCGCGCGGTCGAGCCTGTATAGCCATGAGAAATACTGGGGAAATGAGCTTATCAAAGTCAGCCCCTCGGCGGTCATTGGCTGAAATGCGACCAGGTATTTGACATTTAACGCGCGCAGAAGCTGGAGTCGCCGGGGCAAATCGAGTTGATTGGCAAAATAAACAAATTCGGTATACGGCCGGCGAGCGAGCGCATCGATCTCTTGCATATAATCGATGCCGTACACCAGACCCGCATTCGGCAACAGGTTTTGAAAGGCTAAAGCGGTGGCTTCCTTATGATTGGCCTTACCTTTGACTAAGACGCTGTCGGGGTGAATGTTTCGGCTCGAGGGGTAGTAAAACACTCGATACAACTCGGACTCGGGTGCCGTTAAAATTCGTTGATCTTCGCGTATAAAATCAGGAGCCAAGGGGAATAGGTAATCCCTGTGCGCCCACGTCAGATCAACAAATACCGCCGCCACCAACAAAACACTGGACAGACTTTCTCGAATGATTTTTTTCCTGGCTAACGCGAGCAGCGAAAAAAACGCCAGGAAAAGCATCAGCTGACGCTCCAGGTTGGATACAAAATCCACAACTTGATTCGCGTCGACCGAAGCGATGGATTTTAGAGCGGTTTGGCGGGCGATGAATTGCGCCAAAACATCGACATTGAACCGTAAAAGCATATATGACCCTGCCCACGCTACAAGAATTACGGCAAGGGCGGTATGCTTGCCCAGCGCGACCAAGAGCGACAAGATAATTGCGCCCGATAGGGCAAGCCTTTCCCGAACCGAACCGACGAGAAATCCGATGCAGGCCCCCAAAATGGCGATCGCGCCTAGATAGTAACTTATCAGAAACGAGGGCGCGCGATGGAAGAAGTAGCGGGTGCCGATGGAACTGGTGGCGTCGATTTCCTTATCCAGAACGAACAGGTTCAATAGACTCAATGGGTCGAGGGACCAATTGAGCGCCTCTTGCGCAGGCAGCGGTTCTTGCCGGCGTGATTGAAAGTAGAGCTCGGCGCTCGGCAGCAGCTGAGCCATTGCAAGAAGCATGAAAATCAGTTTCGCCGCTGCCAGAATTGAAATCAGCCTCGCGTATGAATCGTTCGGCAAGGTTGGCTTGACTCTCAACCCGTCAAACAGTACCAAGACGATGCTCATGGCAAAAATCTCGGGAGAGCCGGCCAAGCACTGCAGGGTGAGAATCACCGTAAACGCCAGAAAGCGAGCCCACGATAAACGGCGAAGGACCCTTTCCCAAAGGAGAATCACCCAAGGCAGCCAGACTGCCGATTGAAAATGATTGAGCAGATTAGTCAGCGAGACGATGGTGCCGCCGAAGGTGAACAGAAGCGCGCCAATCAGCGAGAGGTAAGCGGGATATTTCCATTCGCGGCAAAGCTTGTACGTGCCCACGCCGGCGATCAGGAAATGCAAGACGAAGAGCGTACGGCAGGCGGAAAAGAACGGCAGCAACAACAATAGCAAGTGCGGCGGATAAAAGACCCCCGACTGAAAAGCGGCCAACAACGGAAATCCCATGGCCACGTGGCGGTTCCAAAGAGGAAGCTCGCCGGATCTGAAATCCTCATACAGGGCGAATCGCAGGGGATAGAAGTATGGGCCGAGGTCGCGAAAGAAGGGAACTTGCTCAGTGAAAATGATGTCCTGACAAAACCAGAAAATCAGCGCCCCGAGGGCCACTATCGCGAAGCGATCAGCAGTATCTTTCACTGTTGTTTGGTCGCGCGCATCTGCAAATTCAGCGATGCATACCGGTCGGGCAGAAGGTTAGAGAGCCCTACATCGAGAGAAGAAAAAGCAAAAGAGGGGCAGGTTTCATACAACCGCCCCTCTTTGACACGCTAAACTGGGAAACTATGATCGGTACCCGGTTATGAGCACCCGCCCGAAGGACCTGTAATGAGCCCGTTTGCGCTGGCGAAAGTCCAGTTTTGACCAGAAGCACAGAGAGAATGCGTCGCTGTCATAATAAACGTACTGGACCCTCCCGAGGATGTCATCGTCACGTTAGTAGTCGGGTTGTATCCGGGGAAGTTGGCAGCGTTGACAGTACCCCCTTTGTACGTGAAAGCATTGGCAAAGTAAGCCTCCTGTGCGGTGGCGGCATTTCTCAGGTCCGACTTAACCTGGGCTTCATAGCCCCGTCTTCGATAAGCCGCAAACTGAGGAATCGCGATGGCCGCCAGGATACCGATGATCGCCACGACAACCAAAAGTTCGATCAGAGTAAAACCCGATTCGCTCCTTAACCTTAATCTATCCATAGAATGTAAGCTCCCTTCTTTCTGCTTTTTCTTATAATATGGTCTTGTGTTAGTTGGTCCTACCAGACCTCGAAGCAAAATTACTTTATCGCGCACTCAATAGCCCAAATTATCACTGCCTCATCCCCTTCTGCTGTGTCTCACCTCCTTTTGGAGTTGATGGGTGCAGTGCTCCGTCGCACACCTTTACGCAATCCATGGGCCAGGGGTCAATCCGCGGTTTCGTTGGAATAATCCAACTGCGGAGACCATCCAGGGGTGTGCCGACAGCGATAAAATAGCATGTTTTTAGGGACTTCTATGGGGTTGAGGGAATCGTATGAAAAATTGGCGCAAATTCAACCGTAGCAGCTGACCGGCTAATTACGTATTTAATCAACTTGATGGGTGACAAAAATTGTCACTCCCCCTCTCCGACATTTTCAGCGAGTTCATAAGCCTTGGAACTCAACATTCCATACTTCTCCAGTCTATGCCTGAGCGATCTGTAGTTTATCCCGAGTAGTTCAGCAGCCCGCTTCTGCACTCCCTTGGAACGCTTCAATGCCCCGAGCAAAATGCATTTCTCGTGCGTCTCTAGCTCGGTATCCAATGACAACCCCTTTGCGAAAAATGATTCCGCTCCCCCGGGCACGGTTTTCTCAAAGATTTCAGCTTCTTCCGCAATCGGCGTGCCCTTAATATAGGAAGGGAGATCGTCTTCGGTGAGGATGTTCAAATTGGTAATCGCGACCGCGTGTTCGATGATGTTTTCGAGCTCGCGCACGTTTCCCGGAAAGGAATAGCTCAAGAGTTGCATGAGCGCGTCGCTCGAAATCTCTTCCACGTTCTTGCCCTGCGAAGCGGCAAATTTCCGCAAGAAATAATGCCCTAAAGCCGGAATGTCTTCTTTCCGGCTGCGTAGCGGCGGCATGACCATGTGCACTACGTTGAGCCGATAGAAAAGATCTTCCCTGAATCTCGCTTCCTCCATCTCTTTGCGCAAATCCTTGTTCGTCGCGGATATCACCCGCACATCGACCTTGACGGGCTTGCTCGCTCCTACCGCAGTGAAGGTTTTTTCCTGGAGAACTCTCAAGAGCTTCACTTGAAGATGGAGGGGTAATTCCCCGACCTCGTCGAGAAAAATCGTTCCCTGATCGGCCTGCATGAACAATCCGATATGGTCCGAGACCGCCCCGGTAAACGCTCCTCTGACATGACCGAACAGCTCGCTCTCAATGAGAGTTTCGGGAATCGCCCCGCAATTCACCGCCACAAAAGGCCGGTCTTTGCGCGGGCCGTTGAAATGTATCGCTCGCGCGACTAGTTCCTTGCCTGTGCCACTTTCTCCGGTGATGAGAATATTCGCATTGCCCTCGGCCAGCTTTTCAACGAGGCGGTAAATTCTCTCCATGCCGCCGCTTTTTCCAATCACCCCTTCGAAATGAAACGGCGAGCCATCTAGGCGCTTTTTCTTACTAGGCAAATCGACCTCTCGAGCCCTGCGCAGTTCGTCTTCCAACCGAACTTTCTCTTCGAACTCCTTTTGTCTGGTGATATCTTCGAAGATGGAAACATATCCAATCAACTCCTCGCTCGGGTTGCTCAGCGGCGCCAAGGTCAAGCGCAGCTGTTTGTGTGTACCCTGAGGACTAGCGAACGGAAACTCATCGGCAACTAAGTTTTTGCTCCGCTTTCGCCCGTCGAACTTG
This sequence comes from Deltaproteobacteria bacterium, assembly GCA_016183145.1. Classification (GTDB taxonomy): domain Bacteria; phylum Desulfobacterota; class Binatia; order UBA9968; family UBA9968; genus JACPFE01. The sequence goes on from JACPFE010000009.1 coordinate 10,986, forward strand.
TAGGTCAGCCCAGGAAATATTTGGTCTAGTTTCTTGCCCTTGACCGTTGCCTCTTGAAGCGATGTGAGATCTTGCGCCTGCGCGTTGAAATAATTAATTCGGCCTTCGGTGTCGGTGACCGCCACGCCGCTCCCGACACCCTGCAACAACGCTTCTTTGAGCGCATCCAGCTGCTGATAGTCGAATTGCTTTTCTTTCAGTAATTTTTCCGTCGCGCTCAGTTTGCTGGCGAGAAAACCGCCGAGCCAGGCAATCGCAAAAAAACTGCTGATATTCATCGCGACCGGCATCAGCAGGTGCCATGACGAGTTCTCGCGGACAGGCCCATTCGAGAGGATTAAAAGCCCGGCGTAGCACAGACTCGAAAAACCGGCCGTAAAGAACGCGCCGCGATAAAAAAGCAAGATGGCGCCATTCATCACGGCAAGGTTATAGAGAAAAGAAAACGGACTCGCGGCATCTCCCGTGATCCAAATGATTCCGGAAATCAAAAGAACGTCGAAATCGAGCTGCAAGTAAGTAAAGAAACGGAGATCCACCAAACGAGGAAGCAGCAGGGCCGAACCGATGGAGATGGCGTAAGCGACGATCAGGGCGACCGATAATGTATAGAAAAACTGAGGATCGCCCTCGGGCTTAAAGAAGTGGAAAAGCGCTGTCGCGCCGAGGAAGAAAGACAAGATGATCACCCGCAATAGGAGCAGCCATCTAATCTTTTCGCTCAAGTCCTTGCGTTCGTCACTCAAGAGAACAGCTCGTCGGGTCCACAAGACTGCGGGTCTTCCGGACCAGTGCAATCGCCTGGTCAAACGAGAGAGCCCATCTGGAAAATCGGCAGGTACATGGAGATAACCAGCCCGCCTAGAACGACCCCCAAGATCACCATGATCATCGGCTCCATCAAAGCGGTTAAATTGGCCACGGCGTCATCAACCTCTTCTTCGTAGAGCTCGGCGACTTTTCTTAACATGCCGTCGAGCCCTCCGGTGTTTTCGCCGACGGCAACCATCTGGCAGACCATCGGAGGAAAGATTTTGCTCTCCCGCAGCGGTTCCGCAACGGTCTTCCCTTGACTGATGCTTACCCGGGCATCCATGATCGCCCTTTCCACCACTCGGTTGCCGGCAGTCCTGGCGGTGATGGCCAACCCGTCGAGGATCGGAACACCGGAGCTTAGCAGGATCGCCATGTTCTGTGAAAAGCGCGCGACCGCGACCTTGCGCAGGAGATCTCCCACGATCGGCAACCGCAGCATCATTCGGTCGATGTTCATTCTCCCCTGTTCCGTCTGATAGTAAACACGAAGTGCGATGACGATCCCGATCAGCCCGCCGAACATGAAATACCAATTAGCCACAAACCAATTGCTGATGTTGATCGTCATCTGGGTCGGAACGGGCAGGGCCTTCCCCATGCTGCCGTATAGCTCGGCAAACACCGGAATGACAAAAACGAGCAGGATCGCGACCACGATCACGGCGACCGCGATAATCGCGCTGGGATAAATCATCGCTCCCTTGACCTTTTTCTTGAGTTTGGTCGCTTTTTCAATGAACAGCGCCACGCGATTCAGAATGGTGTTGAGAACGCCTCCGGCTTCACCTGCCTGAACCATGTTGACGTAAAGGTCGTCGAAAATCTTCGGGTGTTTCGCCAAAGCGTCGGCGAGCGTAGAACCTCCCTCGACATCGCGCTGGATGGAACGAATGGTGTTTCGCAGCAGTTTTTTTTCCGACTGCTCGGTCAGTATATTGAGGCATTGAACGATCGGCAGACCGGCATCGATCATGGTCGCGAATTGACGGGTGAACAGCGACACCTCTTTCGGCTTAACCTTTTCGCCGAGACCTGGAATGCTGAGTTCTCTTTCAAGACCCGTCCCCTTCTCTCGAATGCGGCTAGGGGCCGGGCGAATCCGGCGGTCGCGCAACAGGGCGAAAACGGCTTCCAAGCTCGGCGCTTCGAGCTCGCCCTTCATCGCTTTTCCCTGAGCGGTCTTTCCTTCCCAAAGAAACGTCGGCATGGCTTGCCTCTTTCTAGCCGGGAATTGAATCACGGGTGAAAAATCCACCGCTTCCGGTGGAATGCACGCCCATTCGTCTCATCCCCGACTAACACCACTAAAAGCCCATCGAGAAGACCGACCCGAATCCTTTGTCCGTGTCCGTGACCCGAGCGGTCTCTTCGATGGTCGTCAGGCCGTCACGAACTTTCTGCAGCGCGCTCATGCGCAGTGTGCTCATCCCCAATTTTACCGCCTCACGCTTGAGCTCGGCCGCCGAGGCCGCTCTCAAGATCATTTCCTTGAGCGCCTCATGCAGGACCATGACCTCATAGATCGCCAGGCGGCCTCGATAGCCGGTGCCATTGCAGTTGGCGCAACCCCGTCCATGGTAGGTGGCAAAACCGGCCCCGACCTCCGCCGGATCCACGCCCAAATTGATCAAAGCATCGGCAGTGACCTCGACCGGCTCCTTACAATTATCGCAGATGCGTCGTACCAATCTCTGGGCGGCAATAATATTGATGGAGGAAGTCAGCAGGAACGGCTCGACGCCCATGTTGATCAATCGATCCACCGTCGAAGGGGCATCATTGGTATGGAGCGTGCTCAGAACCAAATGACCCGTCAATGCCGCTTTCACGGCGATTTGCGCGGTCTCCAAGTCACGGATCTCGCCGACCATGATGATGTCGGGATCCTGGCGGAGAAAGGACCGCAGACAGGCGGCAAAGGTCAGCCCGATTTGCTCGCGGACCTGTACCTGGTTGATACCTACCAAATTGTACTCGACGGGGTCCTCGGCGGTGGAAATATTCACGTCGGCTTTGTTGAGTTCCGAAAGAGCCGAATAAAGCGTCGTGGATTTTCCGCTTCCGGTGGGCCCGGTGATGAGAATCATGCCATAGGGTTTATGAATCGCCTCGTGGAAATCCTCGAGTGTCTTCGGATCGAAACCCAGTTTCGACATGTCCAACTGAAGGGCGGTTTTATCCAGCAACCGCATAACGACTTTCTCGCCGAAAAGTGTGGGTAAAACGGAGACGCGGACGTCCAGTTCGCCGGCCATGCCCATCTTGAGTTTGATGCGGCCGTCCTGGGTGAGGCGCCGTTCGGCGATATCGAGACCCGCCATGACTTTGAGGCGGGAAACCAGCGGGTTTCTAAGCCGTAGCGGCGGACCCATGATCTCTTGGAGGACGCCGTCGACTCTAAAGCGCACGCGAAAGATTTTTTCGTAAGGCTCAATGTGAATATCACTCGCCCGCCGTCTGGCGGCGTCGGCCAAAATGGCGTTCACCAGCGTGACCACCGGTGCCTCCATGGTTGCTTGCTGGAGTTCCTGGAGGTTGACGTCATCGGCTTCATGAATGACTTCCATTTCGCCGTCGCCGAATTTCTTAAGGACCTCGTCATAACTGACGCCGCCGAACCGGCGCTCCAGCGCTTTCTTGATCGCCGAGGGCGAGGCTAATACGACGCGCACGCCATAGCCGGTGATGAACTTGATTTCGTTGATCGCGACCAAATCCGTCGGGTCGGCCATCGCGACGGTCAGCGCGGAGCCGAGCAGCTTCAGCGGGATAAGTTGATGCTTTTGTACGAGCTGGGGAGGGACTAAAGCAAAAATGGCATCTTCAATCTCCGCCGGATTAATTTCAACTCTTTCAATGCCGAAATGTTTGGCGAGAAAGTCGGTCAGAGTTTCTTCGGAGGTAAAGCCGAGGCGAACGAGCTCTTTTATAGTGCTCGAACCGTTGTCGCGTTCTTTTTCCTGCGCTTGGGTTAGCTGCTCACGGGTAACGATCCCGCCCCGGACCAACAGCTCTGCAATTCGCGGTTCCATCTAAGAGACTCGACTACCACCAGAAAGTACTAAATTATCATCGATATGCAGAAATCTGTCAACAATTGGGTCGGAAAGTAAAGTGGTGTCAACTATGGTTACAAAATCCCGGCGCGTCTGGTCCACCCGACGCTTATCCACGTAATGCAGCCTGCGCGGCCGCTAACTTCGCGATCGGAACTCGATAGGGCGAGCAGCTTACATAGTCGAGACCAATCTTGTGGCAGAACTCCACCGACTTCGGATCCCCGCCATGCTCACCGCAAATGCCCATCTCGAGGTGTTTGCGTGTCTTCCTACCCTTCGCAACCGCGATGCGCATGAGCGCCCCCACACCCTCGCGGTCAATGGTGACGAACGGATCTTCCGGCAAGAGTCCTTCGAGCACGTAGCTCGGCAAAAACTTTCCCGCGTCATCGCGCGACAATCCCAAACAGGTCTGCGTCAAATCGTTGGTGCCAAACGAGAAAAACTCCGCTTCCTCGGCGATTTCATCCGCCACCAGGCAGGCGCGCGGCAGTTCGATCATCGTGCCGATGAGGTAGCGGACTTTCACGCCGTAGGATTTCATGGTTTCCTGCGCGATTTGTTCGACGATCTGGCGTTGTGCCGTAAATTCTTCACGCGATCCGACGAGGGGAATCATCACCTCAGGAAAGGGGTTCTTGCCGGCCTTTCGCAGCTCGCATGCCGCCTCGAAAATCGCCCGTGCCTGCATCTCGGTAATCTCGGGATACGAAATTCCCAACCGGCAGCCCCGATGGCCCAACATCGGATTGAACTCTTGCAGCACGGTTACCTTATCTTGCAGAACCATAACGGGGACACCCATGGTATCGGCCAGCTCTTTCACCTCCTCGTCGCTTTTGGGGAGGAATTCATGCAATGGGGGGTCCAACGTTCGAATGGTCACCGGCAACTCTCCCATGATTTCGAGGATGCCCTTGAAATCTTGCTTCTGCATCGGCAAGAGCTTGGCCAAGGCCCGCCTGCGCCCGGCTTCGTCTTCTGCCAGTATCATCTCGCGCACCGCTTGGATCCTATCTCCCTGGAAAAACATATGCTCGGTACGGCATAAACCGATACCTTCCGCGCCGAACGCCATCGCCACCCGCGCTTGATCCGGTTGATCCGTATTGGTGCGCACACCGAGTTTTCTTGCTTCGTCCGCCCAACTCATCAGTTTCGCAAATTGCTGATACACCCGAGATGTTCTCGGCCCCAGCGTTCCATTCAACAGAACCTGAAGAACTTCCGACGGCAGGGTTCGAACCTCTCCCTGTACCACCTCGCCGCTGCTGCCGTCGAGCGATATCCAATCGCCCTCTTTCAGCGTGGTTTTGCCGACGTGCATCATGCGGCCGCTATAATCGATTTGTAACGCCTCGCACCCAGCGACACATACCTTGCCCATTTGTCGCGCAACCAGCGCCGCGTGGGACGTCATGCCACCGCGGGCCGTCAAGATCCCTTGCGCCGCTTCCATACCACGAATATCGTCCGGACTGGTTTCGAGCCGGCAAAGTATGACTCGCTCCCCTTTCTTGTTCCACGCTACGGCATCTTCGGCATGAAAGACCACTCGACCCGTGGCCGCTCCCGGTCCCGCCGGCAGCCCTTTCGCCAGGATGCGCCCCTCCTCGGCGGCCTTGTGTTTGTCGCTGTCGTCAAAGATCGGCCGCAACAATTGATTGAGATGATCCGGCTCGATCCTCAAAAGCGCCTCTTTCTTGCCGATGATGCGCTCTTCAACCATATCCACGGCAATGCGCACGGCGGCAAACCCGGTCCGCTTGCCTGAGCGAGTTTGCAGCATCCAGAGCTTTCGATCCTCGACCGTGAATTCAATGTCCTGCATCTCTTTGTAATGCTTCTCAAGAATCCTGCAAACTTTCTGAAGCTCGGCGTAGGCTTTTGGCATGACTGTCTTCAATTCGGCGATAGTACGCGGCGTACGGATGCCGGCGACGACGTCTTCTCCCTGGGCGTTGACGAGAAACTCGCCGTAGAACTCATTTTCGCCCGTGGACGGATTGCGTGTGAAGGCGACACCCGTAGCGCAGGTTTCTCCCAGATTGCCGAACACCATGGCTTGCACGTTAACCGCCGTGCCCCAATTATGCGGAATATGGTAGAGTTCGCGGTAAGCGATCGCACGATCATTGTTCCACGATCCGAATACCGCGCCGATGGCGCCCCAGAGTTGCTCATGGGGATCGTCCGGAAACGCTTTCCCCGATCGGTTCTTGACCTCCACTTTGAAGGCTGCGACCACTTCTCTTAAATCTTCGGCGCTAAGTTCCGTATCCAACCGAACCCCGCGGCTCTGCTTCTTACGCTCCAGAATCGTTTCAAAGGGATCCCGTTCCGTTTTCTCCCTGGGCCTTAGACCCAGGACGACGTCGGCATACATCTGCACGAAACGGCGGTATGAGTCGTAGGCGAAACGGGGATTTTGCGTCCGTCGGATCAGTCCCTGGACGGTTCGGTCATTGAGGCCAAGGTTCAAAACCGTATCCATCATGCCGGGCATCGATTCTCTGGAGCCTGAGCGGACCGAGAGCAACAAAGGTTTCTCGCTATCTCCGAAACGGCGGTCTAGGACATTTTCCACGCGGCTAAGGGTACCTCGAACTTCAGATTCCAATCCTTTAGGGTACTGGCGCCGGTGGGCGTAATAGTAGGTGCAAACGTCGGTGGTGATGGTAAAACCAGGCGGCACCGGCACCCCGATTCGAGTCATTTCGTGCAAACCGGCTCCCTTGCCGCCAAGGAGATCGCGCATTTTTGCGTTACCCTCGGCTTTACCGCCACCAAAAAAATAAATGATTTTTTGCTGCTTTGGCATCGCTGATAAACTCCGATCGCTATTTTGTATTTGGCCAAACCAAAAACTTTAAGGGTGCCCGTTTAAATCGAAGCGAATCGATACAGAAAAGGCGCCGACTTGATTTCCCTCTCCATGTGATACTGAATGAACCGCATGACAACCGAACGTATTTCGCTCACCACCGACGACGGCAAAGAACGGCGCGCCGGGGTCGAAGAGTCTTTCGCCTGAAGATCGGTCAAGACTTCAACCGCTGCGGCGCCAAGCGGCAGGGTTTCTTTTCGCAATCGTGAACATGGCTCACATAGTATTCCTCCGTCCCTCGGACTGAAATGCCATCGAGACGAAGGATGATCCCGGCGATCTTTAGCGCAACGTTTGCAACGGTCCAACACGGGTTGATAACCGACCAGGTTGAGTAGCTTCAGCTCGAACGAAGTTAGAAACCTCAGCGAGGCGTCGGTTTCATTTAGGTAACGGAGACCGTTCTTCAGGTGTTGAAACACCAAACGGTCCTCTTGCCCTTCACCGACTAGCCCATCGGTGATCTCAACCAAATAAGACGCAAAAGAGATTCTGTCCAGGCTGGTGACTAACTTCGGAAAACTAAAGAGCAGGTCCGAAGAGAGAATAAAAACCAAGTCGCCTTGGGGACGCTCGTAAAAGCGCAGGTTGACGAGCGAAAAAGGCTCCAGGGAGTTTACGAAACGCTTTCGCGACCGCTTGGCCCCCTTTGCAATGCCGGTGATCTTGCCATGCATCTCGGTCAGAAAAGAAACAATTCTATCAGATTCTCCGTATGGCTTGGCTCTCAAGACGATCGCGGGTGTGGCTAGGCAGGCTCTCATATGCAGTATGCTAGGAATTATGATCAGAGTTTAACACTTTTTCCCAGCAGCGACAACTATTTAAAAAATCAGAGCTTTTTATTAACGGGAAACTTGACATCGGTGGCTAGCGTGATTAGATTTCTGCGACCAGGCTGTGGGAGAAAACAGATGCCATGGAAAGCAACCCCAAGAAAGTAAACGGTGAAGTGGACGGAGAACCAAACGAGCGAGGTGTCGTTGACTCCGGTCCGGCTGAGGAGCCCGCCCAACAGGAAGCTGAGCTGCTAAGACTGCAACAGCAGTTGGAACTTAAAGAACAAGAGGCGAAAAGTAATTACGACCGGTTTCTGCGCCAAGCCGCCGAACTGGAAAATTTCAAGAAACGAATCGCGCGAGAGCGCGACGAGGCGATTCGCTTCGCCAACGAATACCTCATTAAAGACTTACTTCCCGTCATCGATAATCTGGAGAGAGCCATTGTCCACGCCAAAGGAGGAGATGGCGGCAAGCCGCTTGTGGAAGGCGTGGAGATGGTTCTCAAAGGTTTTTTTGATGTGCTGACCAGGCATGGAGTCGTCCAAGTGAGTGCAGTGGGGCAACCGTTTGATCCGGTGAAGCATGAGGCAATGGCCCAAATGGAAAGCGACAAGCAGCTACCCAACACCGTAATGGAAGAGCACCACAAAGGATACCTGCTCCATGATCGGCTTCTTCGTCCCGCCCTGGTGAGCATAGCTAAGGCGCCGGATACTAAGGAGAAAAAAAACGGTGGGGGCGAGGTTGAAAAGGGTTCGGACGATGATTAAATAACCGCTGATCTTGTGTGAATCGACGGTTGAGGAGTAACTGAAATGGCAAAAGTGATCGGGATCGATTTAGGGACAACCAACTCCTGTGTTGCCATTATGGAGGCGGGTGACCCCAATGTCCTTGCTAATGCTGAAGGCAGTCGCACGACTCCCTCAGTGGTTGCCTTCACCGACAGCGGCGAGCGGCTCGTGGGGCAAATCGCCAGAAGACAAGCCATTACCAACCCGGAGAATACTATTTCCGCGGTTAAGCGTTTGATCGGCCGCCGCAGCGATGACCCGATGGTTCAAAAGGCCGCGAGTTTTTTGCCCCATAAGATTGTGCGCAACGAAAACGGCGACGCCTGGGTGGAAATCCGCGGCAAACGGTACAGCCCAGCGGAGATCTCGGCTTTCATTCTGCAAAAAATGAAGCAGACCGCAGAGGATTACCTAGGCGAGAAGGTAACCGAAGCAGTGATCACCGTGCCCGCCTATTTCAACGACAGTCAACGGCAGGCGACCAAGGACGCAGGCCGTATTGCCGGGCTCAATGTTCTGCGCATCATCAATGAACCGACCGCAGCCTCTCTGGCATACGGATTGGACAAAAAGAAAGACGAGAAAATTGCGGTTTTTGACCTCGGCGGGGGAACCTTCGACATCTCGGTATTGGAGCTGGGCGACGGTGTTTTCGAAGTGAAGGCGACCAACGGCGATACGTTTTTGGGCGGTGAAGACTTTGATCAGCGCGTCATCGATTATCTGGCGGATGAATTTAGAAAAGACCAAGGGATCGACCTCCGTAAAGATCGCATGGCCTTGCAGCGCCTCAAAGAAGCCGCAGAAAAAGCCAAATGCGAGCTCTCCTCGTCGATGGAAACCGACATCAACCTGCCATTCATCACCGCCGATCAGCAGGGACCGAAGCATTTGAACATGAAACTCACCCGTTCCAAGCTCGAAGCCCTCTGTGCGGATTTGATCGATCGGACCGAAGGGCCCTGCCGCCAAGCGCTTAAAGACTCGGGCCTTAGTCCGAGCGACATTCACGAAGTCATCTTGGTCGGCGGGATGACGCGGATGCCGGCAGTGCAGGAGCGGGTGAAAAAGATTTTCGGCAAGGACCCGCATAGAGGCGTGAACCCGGACGAGGTCGTAGCCGTGGGAGCGGCGATTCAGGCCGCGGTGCTCAAGGGCGAAGTCAAGGATGTGCTGCTCTTGGACGTTACGCCGCTTTCGCTCGGCATCGAGACCCTCGGCGGCGTGTTCACCAAACTGATTGAGCGCAACACCACGATTCCGACAAAGAAAAGCCAGGTCTTTTCAACGGCGCAAGACAATCAGACTGCGGTCTCCATCCGGGTTTTCCAAGGGGAACGCGAAATGGCGGGGAATAACAAGCTACTCGGACAGTTTGACCTCGTGGGCATTCCCATGGCGCCGCGCGGCATGCCGCCAATCGAGGTAACTTTCGACATCGATGCCAACGGCATCGCCCATGTTGCCGCCAAGGATCTCGGCACCGGTAAGGAGCAGTCAATCAAAATTACTGCCTCGAGCGGTCTCAACGAAGAAGAGATTAAAAAGATGGTGCGCGATGCCGAGGCTCATGCTGCGGAGGATAAGAAGCGCAAAGAGACGGTGGAGGCACGGAATCACCTGGATCAGATGGTCTATTCCACCGAAAAGTCGCTCAAGGAATATGGCGGCGACCTGGATGCCAGCGTCAAAGAAAATATCGAGGCGGCGGTGAAAAAAGCCAAAGAAGCGCTGGAAGGCCAAGATGCCGCCGCGATGCGCGCGGCCGCGGATGAGCTGAGCCAGTCCTCGCACAAGTTGGCCGAAGCGATGTACGCCAAAGCCTCGCAGCAACAGGCGGCACAGCAGGCTTCAGAGAAACCGCAAGACGGCCAGGGAGCGGCCGGTGATAAGAAAAAGAAAGAGGACGTGGTGGACGCTGACTTTACGGAGGTCAAGGATTAGCGAGGGGCGCATCCTCAGAGAAAATAATTTTCACGGGAAGGCCCCTACTCCCATTAACCTTTGAGGAGAGGGGCTTTCCTATTTATATTGACAACTGGAAAATCAAAGGCCCAGCTTGAGCAATAAAAAAGACTATTACGAAATGCTCGGTGTTAATCGCAACGCCAGCGAAGACGAAATCAAAAAAGCTTATCGGAAGCTTGCGCTCCAGCATCACCCGGACCGCAACCCCGGCGACAAGCAGGCGGAGGAGAAGTTCAAGGAAGTTTCCGAAGCCTATCAAGTCCTCTCCGACGCGCAAAAGCGCTCCCAATACGATCAATTCGGCCACGCGGCGTTCGGCGACAGCGGCCCCTTTGCGGGGGGCTTCGACTTTACGAGCGGCTTCGAGGATGTCTTTGGGGATATTTTCGGAGAATTTTTCGGCGGCGGGACGGCGCGGCGGCGCAGCCGCGGTCGGGGCGAAGATCTGCGCTATAATCTGACCTTGTCGTTCGAACAAGCGGTCTCCGGCACCGAGACCAAGATCAAGATACCGCGCCACGGCGCATGTGAAACTTGCCACGGCAGCGGCGCCAAGCCGGGCACGACATCGCAGACTTGCGCCACCTGTCGCGGTCGAGGGCAGGTGAGCTTCCAGCAAGGGTTCTTCAGCGTGTCCCGGACCTGCGGCCAGTGCCATGGCCAGGGGACGGTCATCAAAGATCCCTGCGCCACTTGCGCCGGCGCAGGCCGAGTGCGCAAGATGCACACCCTCAGCGTGAAAATCCCCCCTGGAGTAGACACCGGCTCGCGGTTAAAACTGCGCGGCGAAGGAGAAATGGGACCGGCGGGAGGAACCCCCGGGGATCTCTACGTGGTGCTACAAGTCGAGCCCCATCCGATTTTCGTCCGTGATAATTTGGACATTCTCTGCGATGTGCCGATCAGTTTGGTCCAGGCCGCCCTGGGCGCTGAAATCGACGTGCCCACGCTCGACGGCAAAGTCAAAATGAAGATCCCGCCCGGCACCCAATCGGGCAAGGTTTTCCGGATGAAAGGGAGAGGCGTCAGAGACGTTCAGGGATATCATCAGGGCGATCAACATGTCCGGGTGACTGTGGAGACACCGACTCATCTCACGGCGCGACAGAAGGAACTTTTGAAGGAGTTCGCGGCGCTCGGCAGTGAGGACGTGAACCCTCTCTCCAAAGGATTCTTCGACAAGGTGAAGGAACTGTTCGGCTAGAACATTCGCAAGCGAAATCTCCTGGGGCGTGCCTTGCCCAGGGTACCAACACTCGATAGCCCTCCACAAAATTTCTCAAATGCGATATTTCAGTTGACCTGGGCATTTAGTGTGATTAACTTGTCCAAAGGACTCTACTCGCCATGAGTGAAGCTGACTGGAAACCCGAAGGGCAAGAGAGCAAGACCACTCAAGTGGAGATTCCCAATATTCTCCCGCTCCTGCCGATTCGCGACATCGTCATCTATCCCTATATGATGCTGCCGCTTTTCGTCGGCCGCGACGTCTCGATCCGCGCGGTCGAAGAGTCGCTGTCGCGGGATCGGCTGATATTCCTGGTATCGCAGAAAAATTCCGCCGAGGAAAATCCGAATCCGGCCGACATCCACCGGGTCGGCACCATCGCCTCGATCATGCGCATGCTCAAACTGGCCGACGGCCGGGTTAAGATTCTGGTTCAAGGCCTCTCCAAGGGCGAGGTCGATACCTACCTCCGTGAACGGCCCTTTTTCGAAGTCAAGATCCGCAAGGTGATCGAACCGACGTTGTCGGAAGTGCCCATCGAAGTCGAGGCGCTGATGCGCACGGCCAAGGAGAAGATCGAACAGATCCTGAATCTGAAAAACCTACCGCCGGAAATTGTCATGGTGACCGACAACATCGGCGATCCCGGCGTGTTGGCGGATTTGGTCGCCTCGAACCTGCGGCTCAAAAACGAGGAGAGCCAGGCGATCCTGGAGATCTTCGATCCCATCGAGCGCCTAAAAAAAGTCAACGAGCTGCTTGCCCGCGAGCTCGAACTCTCGACCATGCAGGCGCGCATCCAGAACCAGGCGAAAGAAGAGATGAGCAAGACCCAGCGGGATTACTTCCTGCGCGAGCAGATGAAACAGATTCAGCAGGAACTGGGCGAAGGCGATGACCGCGCCGAAGAGATCAGCGAATTGAGAAAGCAAATCGACAAGGCCAAGATGCCCCCGGAGGTCAAGCGCGAGGCCGACAAGCAACTGCGCCGGCTCGAACAAATGCATCCCGAGTCTTCGGAGGCGTCGCTGGTGCGCACCTATATGGACTGGCTCGTCGAACTCCCCTGGAGCAAGCGCACCAAGGACAACCTGGATCTCGAGAAAGCCAAGCAGGTTCTCGACGAGGATCACTACGATCTAGAGAAAGTGAAAGAACGGATCTTGGAGTACCTCGCCGTCAACAAGCTGCGGCGCAAGATCAAAGGCCCAATCCTTTGTTTCGTCGGCCCGCCGGGAGTCGGCAAAACCTCTTTGGGCCGCTCCATCGCGCGCGCGCTGGAGCGAAGTTTCGTGCGCGTGTCACTGGGCGGCGTGCGCGACGAAGCGGAAATGCGCGGCCACCGGCGCACCTACGTGGGGGCGTTGCCCGGCCGCATCATCCAGGGAGTCAAACAGGCCGGGTCGAACAATCCGGTGTTCATGCTCGATGAGATCGACAAAGTCGGCGCGGACTTTCGCGGCGATCCGTCGGCAGCGCTGCTCGAAGTCTTGGATCCGGAACAGAATCATGCCTTCAGCGATCACTACTTGAATCTGCCGTTCGATCTTTCCAATGTCTTGTTTATCTGCACCGCGAATCTGCTGGACCCGGTCCCGCCCGCCCTGGCGGATCGGATGGAAGTCATCCAGCTTTCCGGTTACACCAACGAGGAGAAACTGGAGATTGCCCGCAAGTTTCTGATCCCGCGCCAGCTTGAGGACAACGGGATTTCCACCAAGCACTTGGAGTTCTCCAACGACGCCCTGCTGCGGATCATAGCCGAGTACACTAAGGAGGCCGGGCTGCGCAACCTGGAGCGGGAGCTCGCATCGATCTGTCGCAAGGTGGCGCGCAAAGTCGCCGAGGGGAAAAGCGAGTTGACAAAGCTCACCCGGGCCAACATTCATTCGTTCCTCGGCGCGCCTAAGTTCCTGCCGGAAGCCGAGCAGGAGCACCATGAGATCGGCGTCGGCACCGGTCTGGCCTGGACCAGCACCGGGGGGGAAGTGCTTTATGTGGAAGCGTCGCTTTCCAAGGGGCGCGGCAACTTAACCCTCACCGGGCAGCTCGGCGACGTGATGAAAGAGTCGGCCCAGGCGGCGGTGAGCTACGCGCGGGCCCATGCTAAAAAGCTCGGCATCGAAGAGGATTTTTATCAAAAACTCGACATTCACATCCATGTGCCCGCAGGCGCGATCCCCAAGGACGGTCCGTCGGCCGGTATCACCATGGCCACGGCGCTGATCTCCGCGCTGACCAAGCGCCCGGTCAGCCGGGACGTCGCGATGACCGGAGAGATTACCCTGCGCGGCAGAGTCCTGCCCATCGGCGGGCTGAAGGAAAAGTCCCTGGCGGCGTTTCGGGCCGGCATCAAGACCGTGATCCTACCGGACAGAAACGAAAAGGACATGGACGAAATCCCCAAAGCGCTGCGGCGAAAACTTCACTGGGTGCTCGCAAATAACATGTCGGATGTTTTAAAGACCGCCCTGCTGAACGGCAAGCGCAACGCCAAGGAAACCCAACGCGCGGCGGCGGCAAAAACGAAACTTGGCTCGGCTAAGGGCAAGCTCAGGCGCGGCGCGAGACCGTTGCCCAAGAGTCACGGAGATAGATCAATCCCGCTCCGGCCGTAGTCTTAACCGGTCTTCTCGCCGCGTTTCTCCACCCATCCCCTTTATTCGAATGGTTGCAAGGAATCACCGTCGGATAATTCAAGACTGATGGCCAGCCTTCGATGAAACTCAGCCGGTTAGGCGAATTCGGCCTCATTGAAAAGATTCGCCGCGCTACTCCGAAGGGACGCGGCGTGCTCCTGGGCATCGGCGATGATGCCGCATGGGTGGCAAATCCTTTCCGTTCATCTTTGGTCACCTCGGATCTGCTCATCGAGGGCATCCATTTCGACCTCAAATGGACCTCGCTGTTCGACCTCGGTTACAAGACTTTAGCGGTCAATCTCAGCGATATCGCGGCCATGGGCGGGATACCGGTCTACCTGATCTTGTCTCTCGGTATTCCGTCCGCCTTCGACAGTCGCGATATCGAGGAGTTTTACCGGGGAATCAGATTCCTCGCCGCAAAGCACGGCGTCGCTCTGGTGGGCGGCGATACCAATGCCGCAAAGTTCCTAATTATTTCCGCGTGTGTTCTCGGCCATTCCCTGCACCGGCCGATTCGTCGTAGTGGCGCGCAGGCAGGGGACGATATATACGTCACCGGTACGCTGGGCGACTCCGCTTTGGCGTTGAAGTTTCTAAAGAGCCGATCGCCGCGAGTCCACCATGATGCCGTCAGGTATTTATTGTCGCGCCATCACCGGCCCACGCCGAGGATAGCCGCGGGCGCTCTGCTCGCGCGCCAACGGTTGGCTACCGCGATGATCGACGTGAGCGATGGCTTGATTCAGGACCTAGGCCACATCTGTAAAGCCAGCGGAGTCGGCGCGCAGGTGTGGCAGGATCGATTGCCCTTGTCCCGCGCGTATCGCACATTGGCGGGAAAAGCGGGAACCCGCTACGCGCTGAGCGGCGGCGAAGACTATGAACTGCTTTTTTGCGCGCACAAACATGACCGGCGGCGCATTGAGAAGTTGCAAACGCAAGCTCGGCTGGTGATCACCAGGATCGGCAGCTGCGATTCGGGAAAAAACGGCATCGTCGTTCTCGACGCGGCCGGCCATCCCGTCGAGACTCGCGCTGCCGGCCACGACCATTTCAAAAAGTAGTGGCCTTTCCCAGGCGGTGGCGCGCTTGCGCCACCTGCCTTTCGAAGATCTCGGCTTCGCCAAAGTCGATCATCACCGGGCGCTGCGCCAGGGTTTTCCCGAGGTTATCATGGGCCAGGGAAAAACGCCCAGGGAGATCGCCGGTATTGTGCGTGCCCTGCGCCGGCGCCGAGCGAACGTATTGGTCACACGCGTCGACGGCGAAAAAATGGCGCGGCTAAGAAAACTCGTGACGGGGCTAAGCTACCACGCCGAGGCCCGGGCGTTAACGTGGCTTGGGAAACCGATCAAGATCACAGGCAAGGGCACCATATTGGTGGTTTGCGCCGGTACCTCCGATATTCCGGTAGCCGAAGAGGCGGTCATCACGGCGACTCTGATGGGCAACCGGGTGGAAAGACTTTTCGACGTCGGCGTGGCGGGTATTCACCGCTTGCTCGAGAACCGCGCGCGATTGGATGCGGCCGCGGTGCTGATCGTCGTTGCCGGCATGGAAGGAGCGCTCCCCAGCGTCGTCGCCGGCTTGATCGATAAGCCGGTGATCGCGGTGCCCACGAGCATCGGCTATGGGGCGAGCTTCCATGGGCTCGCGGCGCTATTGGGCATGCTCAATTCTTGCGCCGCGGGAGTTACGGTAGTCAACATCGATAACGGGTTCGGCGCGGGATTTGCGGCGAGCCTCATAAACCGGGTATAAGGAGGGGAATGCAGTGCTTCCACTGCGGCAGAGAGGTCCGGGAAACGATTCACAGGCAAAAAAGTTACCGGGTCGACTACTACCGACTCCACACCGGCCAAACCGAATGGGATTTCTTCTTGAACCCTAAACAAGATGCGGCGCCGATTCGCTATCTGAAATTAACCCAGCCCATCGACATTTTTACTTGCATCGCATGCTATGCCCGCCCTGAAATTCGCCAACGATTGGACGATGATTTTACCGGACGCCGCCCGCTGCCGGAGACACACCGAGCAGGGGAATAAAAAAACAGATCCCATTTCCAAGAGCTGAGGATCATGGAGAACCAAAAGAAGTACCGAGTAACCACCCGGCAGTCTGAATTGGCGGTTAAGGTCATGGGCGGCTCCCAAGCTGACCTGTTCGCTAACTCGGCGTTCGCTCTGTTCGACGTGATGGTGGACCCGGACAAAATCGAGATCAAGGAACGATTGCCGCTCGAGGTCGAAGGCGCCGACCGCGACGATCTGTTGGTCAATTGGATGCGCGAGCTGCTCTATTTCTACCAGGGGAGCGGCTACCTGCTTAAGGAGTTCGTCATTCGCGAGGTCAAAGATACCTCGGTTAAGGCCGAAGTCTGTGGCGAAAAGATTGATCCGGACCGCCACGAGATCAAACAAGAGATTGCCGCGGTCGCCTATCACCAGAGCCGCATGACCAAGACCGGCAATCAATGGACCGCCCAGCTGATTTTCGAAGTCTGAGATCTGTGATTTGAGATTTGGAGCGCAGCGACGACATGGCGCAGTTAATCGACAGCGAATATGGCGGCACGGCGTTGATCGCCGATCCGATTCATCGCTACATCCAGTTCACCGTGCCCGAAAAGAAGGGTGAGACGACGGAAAAAGCGTTGATCGATTCGCCCTGGGTTCAGCGGCTCCGCTACATCTACCAACTCCAAAGCGCTCGCTGGGTCTATCCAGCGGCGGAGCACAGCCGCTTTCAGCACTCGCTGGGCGCCATGCATCTCGCTGGCGAGTTCGCCAAGCATCTCTATCCTTCGCTGCGCAAAGTCCTCGGCGAGGAGTGCCCCTCGGCGCCTTTCATCGAGGGATACATGCGCGTCACCGGGCTGCTCCATGACATCGGCCACGGGCCGTTCGGCCATTTCTTCGACGACAACTTTCTCCACAATTACGACCTCACCCACGAAGACTTGGGCCAGACGATTATTCAAAAACATCTCGGCGACATCATCCGCCAACTGCGCCGCAGCCCGAGCGGGCCGTTCGCCGCCGGGGAAGAGCTGCGGCCGGAAGACATCGCCTTTCCGATCAAGAAAGACGGCAAGGAAGATCACCGCAAGCCCAAATGGGTGCGCTTTCTCCAGCCTCTAACCGGAGGCATCTTCACCTTCGACAACCTCGATTACGTCTCGCGGGACTCCTACATGTGCGGCGTCCATCCCGGCCCCATCGACCGCGAACGGTTGATTCACTACACCTTTTTCACGCCCAAGGGCTTGACGGTCCACAAAGCCGGCAACAGCGCGCTCACCATGTTTCTCAACGCCCGTCTCTATCTTTACACCAACGTTTATTATCACCGCACCACCCGCGCCATCGATTTGCATCTTCGCGACATCTTCCCTGACACCATGAAGCTGCTGTTTCCCGGCAATCCGTTGGAACATATGGACGAATACCTCTACCTCACCGATTGGTCGCTGCTCGAAGAGGTCTCGCGCTGGCGGCGCAAAAAAGGGGAGGTCGAGGCCCTCGCCAAGGAATGGGAGAGCGTGCTGCGCCGCGAAGTGAAGTGGAAGATGGCTTACGACCGCACGTTGTCGCTCAACGAGCTGCGCTACGGCGTGGCCTTGATTCAGGATGCCGATTGGGAAAAAAGAATCCGCGCCGGGCTGCCGGCGGCGGCGCGGGATTTAATCTTTCGCGTCGACATGGCAACCCAAGACCCGCGGCCGGAGAATCCGTTCGCCATGGGTAAAAAGCAGATTCACATCTTCGACCCCTCCACCGGCGAGATCACCAAGGAATCCCTCGCCGAGCTGTTCGAATTCATCCCGTCCAAGGTCGTCCAGTTTCGGGTTTTCGCCCTCGATCATGATCATGACCAACTCCTCGCGGAAGTTGCCGAGAGCGCGCTCAAGGGACAGTCCCCCGCGGTCAAAACCAGTGTCTAGCTTGCAGCCCTTTAAGATCCCCATCGTCGACCTGCGCGCCCAATTCGCAGGGATTCGATCGGAAATCGACGAAGCCATCGACGAGGTGCTGGAGTCGCAGCAGTTCATTCTCGGCCCGACGGTCAAGCGCTTCGAAAAACAGATGGCGGCATATCTCGGCTGCGAGCATGCCGTCGGCGTTGCTTCCGGCAGTGACGCGCTTCTGCTCGCGCTGATGGCGCTCGAAGTGGGTCCCGGAGACGCCGTCCTGGTGACGCCGTTTACATTTTTTTCCACGGTCTCATCGATCACCCGGTTAGGCGCGACACCGCTTTTCGTCGACATCGACCCAGACAATTATCTCTTGTCAGCCAAAGCGACGGCGGCTTTTCTCGACGAACGGGGGCGACGGGAAAGCGCTCAAACCCTGGATGCCAAAACCGGCCTGCGGTTAAAAGCGCTGCTGCCGGTTCATCTCTTCGGTCAATGCTGTGCGATGACGGAATTCACGGCGTTGGCCGAGAAGTACCATCTGCGGATCGTCGAAGACGTCGCCCAGGCCTGCGGCGCGCGCGCGACCGTCGCGGGTCATTTGAAATTCGCCGGCGCGATCGGCGACCTCGGTTGCTTTTCCTTCTTTCCCAGCAAAACCCTCGGCGGCTTCGGCGACGGCGGGCTGGTAACGACCGGTGATGGCGAGCTGGCCGCGAAACTCCGAATGCTGCGCAGGCACGGTGAGAGCACCAAGTATCACCATCAAGTGACCGGTATCAATTCGCGCCTCGACTCCCTCCAGGCGGCCGTGCTCGCCGTCAAGCAGCGCCACCTGGAACAATGGTGTCAGGCGCGCATCGAGCGGGCGAAAAATTATCACCGGCTTTTCACGGAAACCGGCTTGTTGGAAGAAAACATCCTGCGCATCCCGCCACAGACGACGAATCGATCCCACATCTTCAACAATTACATCATCACCGTGCGGCGCCGCGACGAGCTGAAACAGTGTCTCGCCGAACAGGGAATTCAAAGCGAAGTGTATTATCCGGTGCCGCTGCACTTGCAGGCCTGCTTTGCCGCTCTCGGTTACAAGAAAGGGGATTTTCCTCAAGCGGAGCTGGCGGCCAAAGAAGTTTTAGCCCTGCCGCTCTATCCCGAGCTGACATCGGCGCAGCAGGAATCCGTCGTCGAAGCGATCGAGCAATTTTATGGCGCCTAACTTTACGCTGGGCAATGGCTGTGGTAGGAAATTGAGCTGATTGGTCTTCCTCTGAGCGATGAAAGAAATCATTGAGCAGGCGTTTGCCGAGAGCGCGCGCGTCAAGCACGCTTTCCTGCGCGACTATCTCGAAGCGTTGACGAAAGCCATCGACGCCATTGTCGCCGCGTTCAAGAGCGGCAACAAACTGCTGCTGTTCGGCAACGGCGGCAGCGCCGCCGATGCTCAGCATATCGCGGCCGAGTTCGTCAACCGCTTCCGCATCGAGCGGCCGCCGCTGCCAGCCATCGCCCTCACCACGGACAGCTCGGCGCTCACCAGCATCGCCAACGACTACGATTACTCACATGTGTTCGCCAAACAGGTGACGGCGTTGGGCAAGGCCGGCGATGTAGCGCTGGCGATCTCGACCAGCGGCAACGCCGCCAACGTGCTCGCCGCCATCCAGGCGTGCAAAGAGCTAAAAATCACCACCATCGGCTTGACCGGCGGCAACGGCGGCAAAATGGCCGGCCAAGTAGACCATTGCCTTTGCGTCGCCGAAGGAAGGAACGCGGCGCGCATCCAGGAAACCCATATCCTGATCGGCCATGTCATCTGCGAGCTGGTCGATGAGAGACTTTGTCCCGCCTGAGCGCCATCGACGCCCCCTTCATATGGTTCATGCGGCGCCCCCGGAGCAAAATTGAAAGCGCGAGAACCTAAAAGGTCGAGATGCGCCTAGATGTACTCATTTTC
>JACPFE010000251.1 GCA_016183145.1 Deltaproteobacteria bacterium
GCTGCTGAAAAAGACTCATATGCTTCGTTGCGCTCAATCGCCTCGCTCTGACGTACCGGGAATGTACGCCTCCGCTCGTCGATTTTTCGCGCGCCTCGCCTCTGAGATCTTTTTGAGCAGCCTGCAAGATCACCGGTTGCCAATCGCGGCCGCGCGTGAAAAGTAGTAGAGCCACATGAGAATCGCGCGGGAAGGTTTCCCGCTTATATCGGTCGCGGCTGTTTTAACCCTGCTGGCCTTGGCCGCGAATTGGTGGTTCGTTGCGGCGGTGTTCGGGGCCGTTACGATTGCGCTCGCCGGTTTCTTTCGCGATCCCGAACGCGTGATCCCCGCCGGGGAAGGGCTGGTCGTCGCGCCGGCGGATGGCCGGGTCGTTAGCATCGCCAAGGTCGTCGACGACCCGTTTTTCACCCAGGCGGCCACGCGGATCAGCATTTTTCTATCGCCGTTGGACGTGCACATCAACCGCGTCCCGGTGGCGGGGCATATCGCGGAGATCAAGTACCGGCCGGGCAAGTTTCTCGCGGCTTATAATGACGAAGCGTCGCACGAGAATGAACAGAACGCACTGATGATCGTCGATACCCAGGGTCGGCGATTGGGCGTAGTGCAGATCGCCGGGGTGCTGGCGCGCAGGATTGTTTGTAAAATAAATTCGGGCGATAATATCGAGCGTGGCGAGAGATTCGGGCTGATTATGTTCGGCTCACGAACCGATCTCTATTTGCCGCAGGGTTGCCGAGTGGAGGTAACCGAGGGCCAGCGAGTCAAAGGTGGGACGACGATCGTGGGGAGATTCATATGAGCGCGATGAACGCCCAGGAACCCGAACAATTGCCGGAAACTGGGAAAGTCCGCCTGTTGCGCCGCCGGGTGCGCCCGCGCGTGCCCCTGAGAAATAGAGTTCACGCCGAGAAACTCCGCCAGGGGATTTATCTTATTCCCAGCCTGTTCACGGCGGGCAACATCATGTGCGGTTTCTTTTCCGTACTCTCGACTTTCAACGGTGAGTATGTCCGAGCGGCGCTATTTATTATTTTTGCCCATATACTCGACGGCGTCGATGGTTACGCCGCGCGCCTGACCAAGACCACCAGCCAGTTCGGCGTGGAGCTCGATTCGCTGGCGGACGTAGTTTCCTTCGGAGTGGCGCCGGCGATTTTGGTTTATTACTGGGCGTTGCTGCCGTGGGGCAACTGGGGCTGGTTGGCGGCTTGCACCTACGTGGTGTGCGGCGCGCTCCGGCTAGCGCGGTTCAATGTTCAGGCGAGGGGCGTAGCGAAGGGGCATTTCGTCGGGCTGCCCATACCTGCCGCGGCGGAAATGATCGTTTCGACCGTGCTGCTGTATTATTATTTGGGGGGCGAAGGCGCGCCGAACAAGCAGATCACCCTGCTCCTGGTGATCTACGGCCTGGCGGTCTTGATGGTGAGCGGCTTTCCCTATTTCAGCCCGAAGAATACCGATCTGCGCAAGCGCTTTCCGATTTGGACGTTTGTTTGCGGGATCTTTTTGATTACACTATTTGTTGAAGTGCCGCAGGTCATGTTTTTTACTTCGTTCCTGTTATATACCTTATCCGGCCCTCTCTTATGGTGCTGTACCATCAAGCGCCGACGGGAGAAGAGAGGGGAGATGGTTGGCGTGCAACCGTAGCTCGCTCTCGCATCGTCACGAACGATACTCCCGTTGGCCCGGCCGCGGGAGTTTTTATTTCTGGATGAGAACGCAGGATTGAATGGAGGTCCTCCATGTCAAAGCAAGTAATGGGTCATAACATAGTTCAAATTTTCGACACCACGCTGCGCGACGGCGAGCAGTCCCCCGGCGCCAGCATGACCGTGGAGCAGAAAGTCGTCATCGCGCGCCAGTTGGAAAAACTCGGCGTCGACGTGATCGAGGCGGGCTTCGCGGCGTCCTCCGAAGGCGATTTCGAGTCGGTGCGAAAGGTATGTAAGGAAGTAAGCCAGCCCCGGGTGGTCAGCCTGGCGCGTGCCCAGGAGGGCGACATCGATCGCGCGCTCAAGGCCGTCGAACATGCCAAGAAGCCGGGAATTCACACCTTTATCGCGACTTCGGATATTCACCTGAAGCACAAGCTTAGGATGACGCGGGAGCAGGTGCTGGAAGCGGCGGTGAAAGCCGTCAGCTATGCCAAGAAACACATGGACTATATCGAATTCTCCGCCGAGGACGCCTCGCGCAGCGATCCGGAATTTTTGATTCAAGTTTTTCGCGAAGTGATTCGCGCCGGGGCCAAGACGATCAACGTTCCGGATACGACCGGTTACGCGATCCCGTCGGAGTTCGGCGCCTTGATGGCGAATTTGATCGAACGAACCGCGGGCGCCGAGCGGGTCACCTGGAGCGCCCACTGCCACAACGACTTGGGGCTTGCGGTGGCGAATTCGCTCGCGGCCGTGCATAACGGCGCGCGGCAGATCGAATGCACGATCAACGGCATCGGCGAGCGGGCCGGCAATACGTCCTTGGAAGAGGTCGTCATGGCGCTGCGCACGCGGAAAAACTATCTTGAGCTCGACACCAACGTCACCAGCGAGCAGCTCTATCCGACCTCCCGCCTGTTGTCCCAGGTCACCGGCATACCGATTCCGATCAACAAGCCGGTGGTCGGTGACAATGCGTTCGCCCACGAAGCCGGGATTCATCAGGACGGCGTGCTCAAGTACAAGCAGACCTACGAGATCATGACGCCGGAGTCCATCGGCATTCCCGGCAACCGGCTAGTGATGGGGAAGCACTCGGGACGCCACGCCTTCGACGAGCGGCTAAAACACTTGGGCTTCAACCTGAGCCGGGAAGACATGAACCGCGCCTTCCTGCGCTTCAAAGAGCTGGCGGATAAAAAAAAGAACGTTTACGACGAGGATATCGAGGCCATTGTCGGCGAGGAATTTCTCCGGGTGTCGGGACAGCCCGATCGCTTCGAGCTTTTGTATCTAAACGTGAATTCGAGCTCGGACGGCATTCCCTCGGCCACGGTGAAGATGCGCGTCAACGGCTCGGAGATAACCGAGCACGCTTCCGGCGACGGCGCCGTCGATGCCTGCTACAAGGTCATCACTAAAATCACCGGTTCCCAATCGCAGCTTGTTCGCTATACGGTCAACGCCATTACCGGCGGGACGGACGCGCAGGGGGAAGTGTCGTGCATCATCGAAGATGGCGGCTTTCGCGTTTCCGGGCAGGGCGCGCACACCGACATCATCATGGCGAGCGCGCTGGCTTACATCAATGCCCTCAATAAGCTCGAAGGGCGAAAACATTATCGGCAAGCGGTGGAGAGAGAGGGGCCATGAGTTACAAGATCGCGGTTTTACCCGGTGACGGCATCGGACCCGAGGTGATGGGCGAGGGCACCCAGGTTCTCAAACAGGTCGCCAAGCTATACGGCTTCGGCATTGAGCTAGAAGAAGGCATCGTTGGGGGCGCGTCCATCGACGCGCATGGTAAGCCGCTGATCGACTCGGTGCTCAAATTAGCCAAGGGCAGCGACGCGGTGCTGCTCGGCGCCATGGGCGGGCCGAAATGGGACGACCTCGACTATTCGATTCGCCCCGAGCGCGCGCTGCTGGCGCTGCGCCAAGAGCTTGGCCTGTTCGCCAACCTGCGTCCGGTAAAAGTATTTTCGGCGCTGGCGTCGGCTTCGACGTTGAAGCGCGAGGTGGTGGAGGGAACCGATTTGCTGGGAGATCGAGCGCATCGCCCATGTCGGTTTTCAGGCGGCGCTCAAGCGGCGCAAGAAGCTCACTTCGGTGGACAAGGCGAACGTGTTGGAAGTGACCGAGCTGTGGCGCAAGGTGGTTACGCGGATGCACAAGAACGAAGGCTATGCCGGCGTGCAACTCGAACATATGCTGGTCGACAACTGCGCTATGCAGCTGATCCGCAATCCCAAGCAATTCGACGTCATGGTGACGACCAACATGTTCGGCGACATTTTGAGCGACGAAGCGGCGATGCTGACGGGCTCCATCGGTATGCTGCCGTCGGCCAGCCTGGGCGGCAAGGTCGGCATGTATGAGCCGGTGCACGGCACCGCGCCGGATATAACCGGCCAGGACAAGGCGAATCCGCTGGCGACGATTTTAAGCGTGGCGATGATGCTGCGCCATTCCTTCGACCAGGGCGCGGCGGCGGACCGCGTTGAGAAAGCCGTGGAAGAGGTGCTCGACGAAGGCTACCGGACGGCGGATATCCAAGAGCCAGGCCGCAAGCTTGTCGGCTGCAAGGAGATGGGCCGGCTGGTGAGGGAGAAGATCGAGGATAGAGGATAGAAGATCGAGGATGGAGGATTGAGGATAGAGGATCGCGATTTTCTATCTTCCATCCTCTATCCTCCATCCTCGACTCGCCAACTTGCTGAACGTATTTAGGCAAAGTAACAAGTAGAGAAACTCATGAAAAAAGATAAATACAACGTCGCGGTTGTCGGCGCCACCGGCGCAGTGGGCGAGCAGATGCGCGAGGTGCTCGAAGAGCGGGAGTTTCCCGTGGGCGAGCTGCGGCTGCTCGCTTCGGAAAGATCGGCGGGGCAGTTCCTAGAATTTCAGGGTAAACAGCATCGCGTCGAAATTCTCACGGAGGATTCCTTCACGGACATCGACATCGGCCTGTTTTCCGCCGGCAGCAGCGTGAGCGCCAAATTCGCGCCGCTTGCGGTGGCCGCGGGCGCGGTGGTGGTCGACAATACCGGCTGCTTTCGCATGGAGCCGGACGTTCCCCTGGTTGTGCCGGAGGTCAATCCGCAGGAAATTGCCAACTATAAAAACCGCGGCATCGTCGCTAACCCCAACTGTTCGACGATCCAAATGGTCGTCGCGCTCAAACCGCTGCACGACGCGGTGCGGATCAAGCGCGTCGTGGTCTCGACCTATCAATCAGTCTCGGGCGCAGGGCGCAAGGCGATGGAGGAGTTGAGCCAGCAGGTCGCGGCATTGTTCAACGGCCGGGAGCTCAAGAAGGAGAAGTTTCCGCACCAGATCGCTTTCAACTGCATTCCTCATATCGACGTCTTCACGGAAGGCGGCTACACTAAAGAAGAGTTGAAGATGATCGATGAGACCCGCAAGATTCTCGGCGAGCCGTCGCTGCCCGTCACCGCGACGACCGTGCGCGTGCCGGTCTTTTGCAGCCACTCGGAGTCCGTCAACGTCGAGACGGTGGTCAAGTTGTCGGCCGCGGAGGCCAGGAAAATCTTGCGCGAAGCGCCCGGCGTGATCGTCGCCGACGAGCCGGAGAACAACGTCTACCCCCTCGCCATTGAAGCGACAGGCAAGGACGCGACATACGTCGGCAGGATACGCGACGACAATTCCGTGGCCAACGGCCTCAACCTCTGGATCGTCGCGGACAACCTGCGCAAGGGCGCCGCGCTCAACACCGTGCAGATCGCGGAGATTCTCATCCGCGATTACCTATAAGATATTCAGGTTCTCGTGTGGCAAACGTGGTGAACGCTATTTCAGTGCAAGCACTCGGATATTTCACCGCCGAGGCGCTGAGGACCCGGAGTAAAGAGTTCTTGATTAAGAAATACTCCGAACTCCGCGAGCTCTGTGTCTCTGTGGTGAATATTTCTTCAGAGTAAACCCGGAAGAGCCATAATATATGGCCAAAGCGTTTGACATTTCGAAGATCGGCCGCGGCGCGCGGGTGCGCCGCTCGCCATACTTTGAAGCCACTCAGCGGCACGGCTGCAAAGGCTA